>NZ_DBNGPQ010000082.1:0-5305 GCF_057122925.1 Umezawaea sp.
GCGGCCCAGCCGCGCGATCCGGGGGCAGCAGCCCCTGTAGATCCCCAGGCCGAGGCCAGGGGATCTTTGCTGTTCAGCAGGCAAATGGGGAAGAAAGTGCAGCAAGTCAAGCGGTAAAGGGCAAGAAAGCAAGATCAGCAGATAATGCGGGTGAAACCGGGGAGGGTCGGCGGCGCCGCGAAGCAGGGGTCGGGGTAACTGGGCACTGCCAAACGTCGACGATCAAGCCGAGCAGCACCGAACAGGTAGCGAGAGTGGCAAGCCGGCGAACAAGACCGAGCCACGAACACTCCAAGCCGGCGAACAAGACCGAGCCACCAACACCCAAGCCGGCGAACAAAGCCGAGCCGCGAACGCTCCAAGACAGCGATCAAACCGAGCGGCAACCAAAGGTGGGCCGGTGGGCTTTCCCTAAAGCATGGCCGATTTTACTCGGGGGATTTGACCCTTACCCTGGTAGATCGGGCAGGTAGTCACCACCTGCCCTTTAGCCCGATCAAAGGGTCAAATCGAGGGGTCCCCGAGTCAAATCGGCCACCCCGCTGGGACCGGCGGCCACCAAATCCCCTGGGACCGGCGGCCACCCCGATCCGCTGGGACCGGCGGCAACCAAATCCCCTGGGACCAGCGGCTACCCCGATCCGCCGGGACCGGCAGCTACCCCGATCCAACGGGACCAGCGGCCACCCCGACCCGCCGGAACCAGCGGCCACCCCGACCCGCCGGAACCGCGACTACCCCGATCCAACGGGACCAGCAGCCACCCCAACCCCCAGCCCGACAACCACCAGACCAGCAACAACCCGACCCCGGACAGCCGAACGCCCCGTCCGCGGTGCCGCGCAGACAGGGCGTTCAGGGGTCGAGCGGAGAGCGGGTTTCAGCCGGTCTGCCGCCGATAACCGCCCACGCCTTCATCGTCGGCCCCTTGCCACAGCTCGGGGTTGTACGGCGCGTCCGGGATCATCACCACATCGGCCAACGTCTGCGTCCGACGCGGCCGGGACGCGTTCCCGCGCAACTCCGTGATGTCGATGTCCAACCGCTCGACGTCGTTCAACAACCTGCGCACATCAGGAACGTCCCCGAAGTGGAAACGCAACGACGCCACCTTCCGCCGAAGCACGGTAACGATGCGCTGCACATCGGTGATCTCACTGTTCGGCACGGTGTACCTCCTGATGGCGCAAAGGCTGACTTCGAACAAGTCCTCCGAATCCACCCTATGCAGGTGTGATCTGGACGACAACCCCTATTTCGACCCCCAGGATCGCGCACGCGGCTCCACCGCCGGCGATCAACCTGGGGAACGGCTTCCACAACAGTAGACCGACACGTTTTCCCCGAGGCAATACCCGGACCGAACGCAAGGGGCCGTTAGGGGGACGCTAGGGGTTTCTGCGCCATCCACCTCGGGAAACGATGAGCAACGGTCGCACATTCTGTCTGCGGATTGTGGAGCGTTATGTTGAACGAGTCCGAGCACATCACGTCCACCACGTCCACCAGCGGCGACGAGGCGGAACAGCCCTCGTCGTGGCAACTGCTCGTCCAGGCCCCGGAAGCCGAGCAGGAGCGGTTGCTGGTGGAACTGGTCGGGCGGGCTGCCGCTGCCGTTCTGCGGCGCGCGCCCGGTGAGGTGGTCGCGGCCGACCGGCCGTTCCTCGAACTCGGATTCGACTCCATCGCCGCCGTCGACCTGCACGCGAAGCTGACCGAGGCGACGGGGCTGCACCTGCCGATCACGCTGGTGTTCGACTACCCGACGCCCGCGGCCGTGGCGCACTACCTGCGCGCGGAGGCCCTCGGGCTGTCCGCCGCGCCGATCCTCCCGCCGAGCGCGAACACCGCGTCGGACGAGCCGATCGCGATCGTGTCCATGGCGTGCCGCTTCCCCGGCGGGGTCGCCTCGCCGGAGGAGCTGTGGCGGTTCGTCGCCGACGGCGGCGACGCGATCAGCGGACTGCCGACCAACCGCGGCTGGGACCTGGACGCGCTCTACGACCCGGACCCGGACCGGCAGGGGACGACCTACACCCGCGAGGGCGGGTTCCTGCACGACGCCGACCGGTTCGACCCGACGTTCTTCGGGATCTCGCCGCGCGAAGCGGTCGCGATGGACCCGCAGCAGCGCCTGCTCCTGGAAACCTCCTGGGAGGTGCTGGAGCGCGCGGGCATCGACCCCGGCACGCTGCGCGGCAGCTCCACCGCCGTCTACGTCGGCGCCGAGCAGCAGGAGTACGGCCCCCGGCTGGCCGACGCGCAGGGCCACGAGGGGTCGCTGCTGACCGGCAACACGGCCAGCGTCGCGTCCGGTCGCATCTCCTACACGCTCGGCCTCGAAGGCCCGGCCGTCACCGTCGACACGGCGTGCTCGGCGTCGCTCGTCGCGCTGCACCTCGCCGTCCGGACGCTGCGCAGCGGCGAGTCGTCGCTGGCGCTCGCGGGCGGCGCGGCCGTGATGGCCAGCCCCGGCTCGCTGGTCGCGTTCAGCCGCCAGCGCGGCCTCGCGCCCGACGGCCGCTGCAAGGCGTTCTCCTCCACGGCCGACGGGACCGGCTGGTCCGAGGGCGTCGGCATGGTGCTGCTGGAGCGGCTGTCCGACGCCGTCCGCAACGGGCACCCGGTGCTCGCGCTCGTCCGCGGCAGCGCGATCAACCAGGACGGCGCGTCCAACGGCCTGACCGCGCCGAACGGGCCCGCGCAGCAGCGGGTCATCCACCAGGCGCTGGTCGACGCGGAGCTGACCACCGCGGACGTCGACGTGGTGGAGGCGCACGGCACCGGCACGGTGCTCGGCGACCCGATCGAGGCTCAGGCCATCCTCGCGACCTACGGCCAGAACCGCGAGACCCCGCTGCTGCTGGGCTCCCTCAAGTCGAACCTCGGCCACACGCAGGCCGCGGCCGGTGTCGCGGGTGTCATCAAGATGGTCATGGCGCTGCGCAACGGCCTGCTGCCGCGGACGCTGCACGTCGACCGCCCGTCCCCGCACGTCGACTGGTCGTCCGGCTCGGTGAAGCTCCTCACCGAGGCGACGCCGTGGCCCGCGGGCGAACGCCCCCGCCGCGCGGGCGTGTCCGCGTTCGGCATCAGCGGCACCAACGCGCACACGATCATCGAGGAGTACGTCGCCGACCCCGTCGACGCGCCGGAGCCCGCCCGCCCCGCGGCCGTGCTGCCGTGGGTGCTGTCGGCCAAGACCACCGAGGCGCTCGGCGACCAGGCCCGGAACCTCCTGACCCACCTCGACGAGCGCCCCGAGCTGTCCGACTCCGACGTCGGCTACTCGCTCGCCACGGCCCGCGTCGCCTTCGACCACCGCGCCGTCGTGCTCGGCTCGTCTCGCGACGACCTCCGGCGGGCGCTGACCGCGCTGGCCGACGGCACCTCCTCGTCCGCCGTGCTCAGCGGCACCCCCGCGGGCGGCAAGCTGGCGTTCCTGTTCACCGGCCAGGGCAGCCAGCGGCTCGCGATGGGCCGCGAGCTGCACCGGGAGTTCCCGGTGTTCGCGGCGGCGTTCGACGACGCCTGCCGCCACTTCGACGTGCACCTGGACCAGCCGCTGCGCACGGTCGTCTTCGGCGACGACCCCGAGCTGCTGGACCGCACCGAGTACACCCAGCCCGCGCTGTTCGCCGTCGAGGTCGCGCTGTTCCGCACGCTGGAGGCGTGGGGCGTGCGCCAGGACTACCTGGCGGGCCACTCCGTCGGCGAGATCGCCGCCGCGCACGTCGCGGGCGTGCTGTCGCTGGACGACGCGTGCGCGCTCGTCGCGGCGCGCGGCCGGATGATGCAGGCCCTCCCCGGCGGCGGCGCGATGGTCGCCCTGCAAGCCTCCGAGGACGAGGTGCTCCCGTTCCTCGACGAGGACGTCTCCCTCGCCGCGATCAACGGCCCCACGTCCGTCGTCGTCGCCGGTGACGACGCCGCCGTCCAGCGGGTGCTCGCCCACTTCCCCGACCGCAAGTCCAAGCGCCTCACCGTCTCGCACGCGTTCCACTCGCCCCTCATGGACGCGATGCTGGAGGAGTTCGCCTGGATCACCGAGGTCCTGAAGTACCGGCCGCCGCGGATGCCGATCGTCTCCACGGTCACCGGCAAGCTCGTCCCGGCCGACGAGCTGTGCTCGCCGGAGTACTGGGTGCGGCACGTCCGCGAGGCCGTGCGGTTCGCCGACGCCGTGGACACCCTGGTGGGACTGGGGGTGACGACGTTCGTCGAGCTGGGCCCGGACGCCGTGCTCACCGCGATGGCCGCCGAGACCGCGCCCGCCGCCGAACTCGTCCCCACCGTCCGCAAGGGCCGCTCCGAGGCCACCGGCCTGGTGCGGGCGGTCGGCAGGCTGCACGTGCTGGGCGTCCGCGTCGACTGGGGAGCCGTGTTCGCGGGCACCGGCGCCCGGCGCGTCGACCTGCCGACCTACGCGTTCCAGCGCGAGGGCTTCTGGCTGACCGGCGGCTCCTCGCCCGCCGCGGTGGACCGGCACGAAGCCGACTTCTGGGCCGCGGTCGACCGCGGTGACCTCGACTCCCTCGCCTCGGCGCTGTCGCTCGACGACTCCGGGGCTCTCGCCGATCTGCTGCCCGCGCTCGCCACGTGGCGGCGCGGCCGGGCGGACGCGTCCACCGTGGACGCCTGGCGCTACAAGACCTCCTGGACCAGGCTGCCCGAGGGCGGCGGCCGGGCCACCGGGCGGTGGCTGCTCGTCTCCGCCGAGCACGTCGACGGGCTCGCCGAACGCGGCCTGGACGTCGTCCGGATCGACCCGTCCGCGGACCGCGCGACGCTGGCGGAGGCGCTTGCGGGCGCCGGGGCGTTCGACGGTGTGCTGTCGCTGTGCACCGACGTGGTCGAGACCGTCGTGCTCGTCCAGGCGCTCGGTGACGCGGGTGTCGCCGCACCGCTGTGGTGCGCCACCCGCGGCGCGGTGTCGGCGGGCCGCGACGACGCGGTGGACCCGGTGCTCACGCAGATCTGGGGCGTCGGCAAGGTCGTCGCGCTGGAGCACCCCGACCGCTGGGGCGGTCTGGTCGACCTGCCCCCCGACGTGGACGACCGCGTGCTGGACCGGCTCGTCGCGGTCCTCGCGGGCACCGAGGACCAGGTCGCGATCCGCGGCTCCCGCGTGTTCGGCCGCAGGCTCGCGCAGGCACCGGCGAAGACCGGTGTCGGCGACTGGACGCCGCGCGGCACGGTCCTGGTGACCGGCGGCACCGGAGCGTTGGGCAGCCGGGTGGCCCGGTGGCTGGCTGAGGCGGGTGCGGAGCGGTTGGTGCTGACCTCCCGTCGCGGTCTGGACGCT
>NZ_DBNGPQ010000083.1:0-73658 GCF_057122925.1 Umezawaea sp.
CACGTGCGGCCGCACGCCGAATGACAGCGGAACACGGCCAAAGGCTGCAAGCCGACGTGGAGGCTGCCCTGCACGCGCGCGAATCCGAGCAGAAGCCGAAGCAGTACGTCGATCCGATCTCCGTGGCATCCCTGATCGTCAGCCTGACCGCCCTCACCTGGACGGTATACAAGGATCTTCGCACCAAAGCTCTGAAACCCAAACCTGAAGTAGTTGCGCGACACGTGCGAATCGACCTGCCGCCTGCGGAACACTCCCCATCTGTAGACATCGACCGGGTGATTGATATAGTCGTGGAGGAAATTATCAAGGACGCCACAGAGGGCGCAGACGGGTAAGTGCCCCGTCCCCAGTCGCTGCCTGATAGAACGCCAAGTCCGACCGATCTCACAGCGCTTCCTGACCGCACACGTGAATCCCGGAGGCGATCCGAACCAAACCATCAATACCTTCTGAGCAGACATAGACATCGACCTGACTGGGGTTAGATCCTTGACTTCGACATCACCGCGGCCGTATTCGAACAGCCAAGTTCGGTGCGGCCGAGTTTGATGAGGATGCCTGGTTCGGTGGGGCCATGTTCAGTGGGGACACCAGGTTCAGCGGGGCCAAGTTCAGCGGAGAGGCGGGTTCGGTGGTTCATTCACTCCGACGGCGTCCGAGTCCGCCTCGACGTGCATGTACAGGACGAACCGGTCTGGCCAGACGGTCTGGTTGTTGTCCAACCGCCCAGCAAGGACGAGGCGCGACTGCCCGATCGTGACGGCAGGTTGGGTACCTCATAACCACAGCAAGTGAGAAATTCTCTCCAGGCGAGTCGCAGACATGGCACCTGGTCAAAGGGTTGCTGTCCAGCAGCGAAGTACAGCAACCGTGATGACCAGGGGCGACCTTGAGCGAATGCCGCCGACCAGCTGACCTCGTACACAACCGGTGATGACCTTGCTGCCGGTAGTTCGCATCGAGATGGTCATGCCTGGCGCGGATGCGGTCCAATGTGGACTGACTTGGGCCGTCCTGGGGCCGTCAGACAGTGCTCGAAGACGCAAAACGACGCCGACCAACGGATGTTGTTTCCGCTGGTCAGCGTCGTTTTTGGCGTCCTGAACTCAGGCTGCCTTGGTCTCCCAGAAAATCTTGTCGATCTGGGCGATCAGGTCCAGCAGTTCCTGTCCCTTGGCCGGGTCCATGGAGCCCTTGGTGCCGCTGGCACCGGCCGCCTTGGTGGCGCGGTTGAACAGGTCGTGCAGTTCCGGGTACTTCTCGAAGTGCGGCGGCTTGAAGTAGTCCGTCCACAGCACCCACAGGTGGTGCTTGACGAGCTCGCTGCGCTGCTCCTTGATCAGGATCGCGCGCTCCCGGAACTCCGGGTCCTCGTTCGCCTGGTACTTCTCCTGGACCGCCTTGACCGACTCCGCTTCGATCCTGGCCTGAGCCGGGTCGTAGACACCGCACGGAAGGTCGCAGTGCGCGGTGGCCTCCAGCAGTGGGCGGCGGAGTTGGCGGATGCGCGACAGCAGTCGCATCTTGCCTCCCTGACAGTGAATGCTCCGACGTGGAGGACCCTACTCCGGACAGAACGGCGCGGCAGGCGGAGGTGATCGTTGGCACCGCGGGAGGAGAACCCGTTGCCGCTGCTCCGGGTGCGTGGACCGTCGATGGTTCCCGCGGTTCGGGACGGCGACGTCGTGGTGGTGCGGTACGGGGTTCCGCCGAAGGTGGGGGACCTCGTGCTGGTGAGGTGGGGTTCGCGACCCGACCAGCTGTCGATCAAGCGTGCCCACGAGCAGCGGGGAAGTGGCTTGTGGCAAGTACTTGGCGACAACCAGTTCGGGTCGACGGACTCGCGGACCCTCGGGCCCGCGGAGGTGCTGGGGGTGGTGCGGTGGCGGCTGTGGCCGCGACCGCGGCGGCTCAGGTAGTGCGGAGCTTCGCGTACCAGGCCTCGCACTCGGCGTAGTCCGGCAGGACGCCGTCGGCCACGGCCTGGGAGAGGCCGGGGGCGGCGGTGTCCTTCTCCGAGAGGATCGGGGTGAGGTCGGCGGGCCACGGGAGGGCCAACTCCGGGCACAGCGGGTTGAGGCCGCGCTCGCCCGCGGGGTTGTAGCCCTCCGAGCAGAGGTAGGCCATCGTCGTGTCGTCCTCCAGCGCGATGATCGCGTGGCCGAGGCCCTCGGAGAGGTAGACGGAGTTCAGCGTCGTCGAGTCCAGCCGGACGACGTCGTGCTCGCCGAACGTCGGGGAGCCGACGCGCAGGTCGACGATCACGTCGAGCAGGGCGCCGCGCGGGCAGTACACGTACTTGGCCTGCCCGGGGGGCACGTCGGCGAAGTGGACGCCGCGGATCGTGCCGCGCCTGGAGGTGCTGTGGTTCGTCTGCGCCAGGCGGAGCGGGTGGCCGACCGCCTCGACGAACGCGGGCTCCTGGAACGGCGCGGCGAACACCCCCCGGTCGTCCGGGAACGCCTTTGGGGTGAATTCCCAACTTCCGGGGATTTTCGTCTCGCTCACTCGCATGTCTCCTATGGTAAAGCGCGAGGTGATCTTGACCGATTCTGCCTGCGGAAATGGATCGGGCGTTCTAATAAACCGGACGGACGTCTTGGTAAACCCCCTCTGACCTGCGGCGGAAGTGTGACGCGCACCGCAGACACAAATCTTGATGACTGTCATGCTGACCGGACCGCAGCACTCTGACCGGACGGCAAAGCGCGTTCGGTCACACCCGTCAAGGCCCCGTGGATCGAGCGTGACAACGCTGGTCGCGGTGCGCCGCCAGGCACGCACCGCAGGAGGACCAGACGTGACCGCTTTGAACGAGAACCCCGTGACCACCGCCCAGCCGACGGACGACGAGATCTTCGAGGCGCACGTCGGCGGCAAGCTCAGCCTCGGCGTGACGGCGTCGCTGGCGGACCCGCGCGCGCTGTCCATCGCCTACACGCCGGGCGTCGCGAAGGTCAGCAGCGCCATCGCCCGCGAGCCGGAGCTGGCCGCCAAGTACACCTGGGCGCACCGGCTGGTCGCCGTGGTCAGCGACGGCACCGCCGTCCTCGGCCTCGGCGACATCGGCCCCTCGGCCTCCCTGCCGGTCATGGAGGGCAAGTCCGCGCTGTTCAAGACGTTCGGCGGGCTCGACTCCATCCCGCTGGTGCTGAACACGACGGACGTGGACGAGATCGTCGAGACGCTGGTGCGGCTGCGGCCGTCGTTCGGCGCGGTGAACCTGGAGGACATCTCCGCCCCGCGCTGCTTCGAGCTGGAGGCCAAGGTCGTCGAGGCCCTGGACTGCCCGGTCATGCACGACGACCAGCACGGCACGGCCGTCGTGGCGCTGGCCGCGCTGCGCGGTGCCAACACCGTCCTGGGCAAGGACATCGCGAACCAGCGGGTCGTCGTCTCCGGCGCGGGCGCCGCGGGCGTCGCCTGCGCGAAGATCCTGCTGGCCGCGGGCATCGGCGAGGTCACCCTGGTCGACTCGCGCGGCATCATCCACGAGGGCCGCGCGGGCCTGAACCCCGTCAAGGAGGGGCTGGCCGCCGTGACCAACGGCAGCGGGCTGCGCGGCGGCATCGCGGAGGCGCTGCGGGGCGCGGACATCTTCCTCGGCGTCTCGTCGTCGCAGGTCGGCGAGGACCTGGTCGCGAGCATGGCGTCCGACTCGATCGTGTTCGCCCTGTCGAACCCGCACCCCGAGGTGCACCCGGACGTCGCGAACCGGCACGCCGCGATCGTGGCCACGGGCCGGAGCGACTTCCCGAACCAGATCAACAACGTGCTCGCCTTCCCCGGCATCTTCCGCGGGGCGCTGGACGCGGGCGCCCGCCGGATCACCGAGGGCATGAAGCTCGCGGCGGCGGACGCCATCGCGGCCGTGGCCTCGGACGACCTGGCGGCGGACCGCATCGTGCCGAGCGCGCTCGACCCGAGGGTCGGTCCGGAAGTCGCGGCCGCTGTGGCTGCCGCCGCGCGGGTTGACGGCGTAGCCTGATCTTGCAGGAGTAGGACGAAATTCCGGTCCTGGCTCACTCGTCCGTCACCTTCAGGGAGAGCGTCTCCACGTTCGTGGTAGCGCCTTACCCCGCGAAGGGGGTGGGCGATGACGCTCCGAAGCGCTACCGTCCCTCTCCTCGGGTGAATGTCCGAGGAGAGGGACGCGTTTCTGCCGCAATTCGGGTGCAGCCAGGTCCGCCGGCTGATCACCCCTGCGCCGCGACAGACGTCGACGCGGGAAGGGTGGGGCCGTGCCCAAGCGGACCGGGAACGCTTCGGTGGCGCTCGAGCCTGCCCAGCGGAAGGCCGTCACACTGGACGGCGTGACGCTCCCCGACACCCCGTGCCTGCTGTGCGATTCCAAGGGTGTCGTCATGCAGGCGAACGCCTCCGCCGTGGAGCTGGCGCGGGCGGAGTCATCGGACGTCCTGGTCGGCAAGCGGCTCAGCCAGCTCCTGCTCGGCGACCAGTCGGACCTCCGGCTGCACCGGTCGACCGGTGCCCCGCTCCCGGTGCGCGTCGTGCGCAACCCCGTCCCCGGCACGGGCCTCCAGGCCGTGCTCCTGGTGGACGTCTCCGACCTGGCCTCCGTCGCCGACGCCCTGCGCGACGAGCAGCGCAGGCTGCGCACGGTGCAGCGGGTCGCGGGGATCGGGTCCTGGGAGTACGACCCGGCCACGGGCGTGACCGTGTGGTCGGACTCCCACTACGAGCTGCTCGGGCTCGAACCGGGCACGGTCGTGCCGGGCGCGCAGGCCGTGCTGGACGTCGTGCACCCGGACGACTACGAGATGGTCGCCAGCTACTGGACCAACCGGGAGCTGTCCGGCGACGCCATAGACGTCGAGTACCGGATCATCCGCCCGGACGGCGAGCTGCGGCGCATCCGCGGCGTCGCCGAGGCGAAGATGGCCGCGGACGGCAGCGCCCAGCTGATCACCGGCTACATCATGGACATGACCGCGCAGTGGCGGGCCGACCAGGAGCTGGCGCTCGAACGCCGCCGCCTGCTGGACGCCCAGCGGATCGCCCGCATCGGCAGCTGGGCCTTCGAGGTCGACACCGCGGCGATGCACCGCAGCGAGGTCCTCGTCGAGATGTACGACGAGATCGAGTACGAGCCGGGCGCCAAGCTGATCGACGGCGTGCACCCCGACGACCTCGGCCTGATGGACGAGCTGCGGGACAAGCTGCTCAGCGCCGTGGACGAGTCGACCGTCGAGGTCGAGGTGCGCAGCAAGCACAACGACAAGGTCTTCATCTGCCGCGCGCGCCCGGAGTTCGGGCCGGGCGGCCAGGTCGAGCGCCTGCACGGCACCGTCCAGGACGTCACCGAGGCCAGGCTGCTGGAGCGGCAGCTCCGCGAGGACCGGCGCAGGCTCGCCGACGCGCAGGCCGCCGCCAAGCTCGGCGTCTGGGAGTGGGACCTCCAGTCCGACGACACGGTGTGGTCGGACATGCTGACGGAGCTGTTCGGCGTGCCCCGCGACGAGCGGACGAGCTACCAGACCTACCTCGACCTGGTGCACCCCGACGACCGCGTCTGGGTGGACGAGCTGTGGCAGCAGCTGGTCGCCGACAAGTCGCCGGTGCAGTGCGAGCACCGGATCGTGCGGCGCGACGGCAAGGTCAGGGTGTTCCGCGCCCACGGCGTCGTCGTCGAGGGCCAGCCCGGCGACCGGCCGCGCGCGGTCGGCACGGCGCAGGACATCACCGAGCAGCGCGCCGCCGAGACGCGGATGAAGCGGTCCAGCCAGCGGTTCGCGGACCTCGTGTCGCTCACCCCGGTCGGCATCGGCCTGTTCGACGAGGCCGAGCGGCTGGTCGACGCGAACGACGCCCTGTGCGACCTGCTCGGCATGGAGCTGGAGGAGCTGCGCGGCGTGACCGCCGAGCAGATGACCCACCCGGACGACAACCCGTCGCGGCTCCAGTCGGTCGGCCGGATGACGGCGCTGGGCGCGGACCGCACCCACAAGATCCCGCAGCGCATCCTGATCCGCCCGGACGGCGAGCGGGTGTACTGCGAGCTGCACATCGCGCTGTCCGTGCAGGACGACGGCCGCCGGTTCTGGCTGATCGTGTTCCAGGACATCACCGAGCGCCGCCGCACGGCCGAGGCCCTGCGCCACCAGGCGACGCACGACGAGCTGACCGGCCTGCCGAACCGGGCGCTGGTCAAGGAGATCCTGGGCGAGCTGCTGGACGGCCCGGACCGCTCCAAGGTCGCGGTGCTGTTCTGCGACATCGACAACTTCAAGCGGGTCAACGACTCGCTGGGCCACGACGCGGGCGACGAGCTGCTGGTCGCGCTGGCGCGGAGGCTGGAGGACGGGCTGCCCGAGGGCTGCACGGCCGCCAGGCTGTCCGGCGACGAGTACGTGATCATCTGCGCCGACCTGGAGCAGGCGGGCGGGGTGGACGTGCTGGCCACCAAGGTCGCGGGCCTGCTGCGGACCGCCGTCCCGGTGCACGGCCAGCTCGTCCGGGTGTCCGCGTCGATCGGCGCCTCGGTGCCCAACGGCGCCCGCACGACCGGTGCCGACCTGCTGCGCTTCGCGGACGCGGCCATGTTCGAGGCCAAGAGGCGGGGCGCGGGCCGGGTGTCGCTGGCCAGCGCCGCGCTGATCGCCTCGGCCGACCGCCAGGTCCACCTGGAGGGCCAGCTCCGCGACGCGCTGGCCAACGACGAGCTCCAGCTCCACTACCAGCCCGTCGTCGGTGTCGACGGCACGGTCATCACGGCGGAGGCGCTGGTGCGCTGGCCGCACCCGGACCGGGGGCTGCTGCCGCCGGACGTGTTCCTGCCGGTCGCCGAGCAGGGCGACCTGATGCGCGACCTGGACCGGTGGGTGCTGCGGACCGCGCTGCGCGAGGCGTCGACGTGGCCGACCCACAACGGCAGGACCGTGTCCATCGCCGTCAACCTGTCCGGGCTCGTGCCCGGTGACGCGGAGTTCGTCGACATCGTCGCGGACACCATCGCCGAGGCCGGGATCCCGTGGAACCGGGTCGTGCTGGAGCTGGTCGAGACCGCGCTGGTCGACCTGCCGTCACGGGTGCGCCAGTCGATGGACGAGCTGGTGCAGCGCGGCGTGCAGTTCGCCGTGGACGACTTCGGCACCGGCTACTCGTCGCTGGCCCGCCTCAAGGACCTGCCCGCGCAGATCATCAAGGTGGACCGCCGGTTCGTCTCCGGGGTCGGCAACGACTCCTCGGACTTCGCCGTCGCGCGGGCCGTCGTCGACATGGCGCGGGCGATGGGCCGCAAGTGCGTCGCCGAGGGCGTCGAGACCGCGACCCAGTTCCACGTGCTGCGCGGCGTCGGCGTGGACGCCTACCAGGGCTGGCTGTTCTCCCGCCCGGTGGCGGCCAAGGAGTTCCGGGCCGTGCTCGCGCTCGGCCCGCTGCACGTCCCGCGCGCGGGTTAGCCCTCGACCGACGCCTCGACCAGCGGCAGCAGCGCGGCGATCCGGTGCCGCGGCAGGTCGACCAGCCGCACGTCCAGGTCGGGGTGCTCGCCGACGGCGGCGTCGATGCGCTCGCGCGCCGCGCGCTTGGTCAGCTCCCCGCGGGACGCGGTGATCAGCGCCTCGCGCCACACGTTGCCGAGCTTGCCGTGCGCGCGCAGCAGGACCTCGCGGACGACGAGCTTGCCGGGGCTCAGCTCACCCGCCAGAACCTGCTCCGCCACCACGACCGTGTGCTTGTTGTCCGGGGTGCCGCGGAGGAACCGGAGCCGGAAACGGCTGTCCACCAACGACGTCAGCTCGCGCTGGCCCTTCTCGCTCGACACGTTGGGGTGATTGTTGGGCACCAGCGCCGCCAGCCGCGCGGGGACGCTGGCGAGCAGCGTGCGCAGCAGCCACGGACCGGGGTCGCCGGTCAGGTCGACGGCGAGCGAGGCCGCGCCCCTGCCGATCGGCTCGTACCAGCCCGGCTTGCGGGGCTTCGGCGGCGGCGAGGACTCCGGGCGCGGCGCGAGGTCGGACAGCACCTCCAGCGCCTCCCGGCTGGGGCCCGCGCCCTCCAAGGACTGGGGTCCGTGGGTGTAGATGCCGGTCCGGCCGGACGAGCCCGAGCCCTTGCGGGACGTGGGGCGGCAGACGTAGAGGTCGGCGGCGCTGCCGATGGCCTGGGCGCCGTCGAAGCGGTGGAACGCGGGCAGGATCGCCTCGAACACCAGCCCGAGCCGTTGCAGCTCCTGCTGCACCTTCAGGCCGAGCGCGGGCGTGCGGTCGCTGAACCCGTACGCCAGCAGCACCCGGCCGAGGGCCGGGTCGGCGAGGCAGTCGATCGCGCGGCCCGCGAACAGGCCCATCCCCTCCGGCGTGTACGGCGGGTCGCTGAACACCAGGTCCGCCGACTCCAGCACCGACGGCGGCAGCCCGAACCGGAAGTCGGCGTGCAGGCAGCGGACGTTCCAGCCGCGCTCGGTCGCGAGGGCGTCGACGAACTCCAGCAGCCGGTCGTCCACGTCCACCACGGTGACCTCGACGTCCGGGTTCACCGCGCACACCGCCAGCGAGGTGAGGTCGTGGTCGCCGAGGCAGAGCAGCCTGCGCCCGCCCAGGTCGTACGTCGAGTCCAGCCACAGCGCCCGCTTCAGCGCCGTGTCGGCCGTGGCCTGCACGTGGTCGAGCGAGGTCAGCGGCGCGGGCACGCTGGCGATGTCCGCGAGGATCGACCGCAGGGTGTCGGTGTGCCGCGACACCAGGGTGTTCACCGGGTCCGCGAGGCCCTCGTCCACCCCGAACGCCTCGGCGTACGCCGAGGCCCGGTACGGGGCGAGCCGGTACCGGTCGCCCTGCGTCTCCAGGTCCTCCTCGGCGGCGGCCAGCAGCTCCTGCACCGTGCGCCGCGGCACCGCGGGAAGCCGCACCAGTTCGGCGAGGGTGTGCCAGTCCCGACCGAGCAGCGTCAGCACCGGGCGCAGCCTGCGCGCGTGCACCCCCCGTTCGGCCAGGAGGGCTCGTACTCGGTCGATCGGCTCGTTGGTACCCACAACCGGAGCAGAGTAGTGAGTGCGTTCCGGAAGGTTACGAGGAGGAGACGTCTGGCCTTCCACGCCTTGGAACGGCCTGCCGATGTCAGCCGTTCGGGCTAGGGTCGATTCTCCTGAACTTCGCTTTGTGTGAGAGCGGCCGACTGGCGGCCGTCCCTACCGGAGGGGTCTCGTGTGATCGAGTTCCGAGCCGTGACCAAGCGGTTCGACGACGGGACGATCGCCGTGAACAGCCTGGACCTGACGGTCGAAGCCGGCACGATCACCGTCTTCGTCGGACCGTCGGGCTGTGGCAAGACGACGTCGTTGCGCATGGTCAACCGCATGATCGACCCCACGTCCGGCACGATCCTGGTGGACGGGAAGGACGTGCTGTCCGTCGATCCACCGACGTTGCGCCGGGGGATCGGGTACGTCATCCAGCAGGCCGGGTTGTTCCCGCACCGCACCGTGCTGGACAACGTCGCCACGGTGCCGCTGCTGATGGGGTGGAGCAAGAACAAGGCCCGGAGCCGCGCCGCGGAGCTGCTGGAGCTGGTGGGACTGCCCGCCGAACTCGGCAGGCGGTACCCGGTGCAGCTCTCGGGCGGCCAGCAGCAGCGGGTCGGCGTGGCGCGGGCGCTGGCCGCCGACCCGCCGGTGCTGCTGATGGACGAACCGTTCAGCGCGGTCGACCCCGTGGTCCGGGAGGGGTTGCAGGACGAGCTGCTGCGCCTCCAGGCGGAACTGGACAAGACCATCGTGTTCGTCACGCACGACATCGACGAGGCCGTCCGCATCGGCGAGAAGGTCGCGGTGTTCCGCGAGGGCGGCATCCTGGCCCAGTACGACCAGCCCGCCGAGCTGCTCGCGCGGCCGGCGGACGACTTCGTCGCGCACTTCGTCGGCAAGGACCGGGGCTACCGCAGCCTGTCCTTCGTGGACGCGTCCGGTGTGGAGGTCGGCGCGGTGCCGACGGTCGTCGTCGGCGAACCGGTCGACGCCGCGCCCGCGTGGCGCCTCGCCGTGGACGAGCGGAAGCAGCCGCGCGGCTGGCTCCCGCCGGAGGCCACTGTGGACGGTGCGTTGACGGAGGACGTGCTGAAGCCCGGCGGCTCCCTGTTCGAGGTGGGGCAGTCGGTCCGCGGCGCGCTGGACGCGGCGCTGTCGTCGCCGTCCGGCCTCGGCGTGGCCGTCGACCCCGAGGGCGCGGCCGTCGGCGTGGTGACGGCGACCCAGGTGCTCGCGGTGATCGAGGGCCACCGCGAGAGCAGGGGCTGACCGTGGGCGACCTCGGCAAGTACCTCGGCGACGCGGGCACCCGCGGGCTGATCTGGGACATGCTGCTGGAGCACGTGTACCTGTCGCTGCTGCCGCTGGTGATCTCCGTCCTGCTGGCCGTCGTGCTCGGGTGGGTGTGCCACCGCTACGGCTGGTTCCGCGGCGCGCTGCTCGGCACCGCGAACATCGTGTACACGGTGCCGTCGCTGGCGCTGTTCGCGATCATCCCGGCGGTGATCGGCACCCAGGTGCTGGACATCAACAACGTGGTCATCGCGCTGACGGTCTACACGACGGCGCTGCTGACCCGCCCGGTCAGCGACGCGCTCGACGCCGTGCCCGCCCACGTCACCGCCGCCGCGACGGCGATGGGGTTCCGGCCGCTGCGCCGGTTCCTGACCGTCGAGCTGCCGCTCGCGGTGCCGGTGCTGTTCGCCGGGCTGCGGGTCGGGTCGGTCAGCAACATCAGCCTGGTCAGCGTGGGTGCCCTCATCGGCACCGGCGGGCTGGGCGTGCTGTTCACCGACGGCTTCCGCAGCCGCTACCTCGCGCCGATCGTCGTCGGCATCGTGCTGACGCTGCTGCTCGCGCTGCTGGTCGACGTGCTGCTCGTGGCGCTGCGCCAGTGGCTCACGCCGTGGAACAACCTGCGGGGGGTGAAGCCGTGATCTTCGCCGACGCCCTCGCGTGGCTGTTCGACCCGGTCAACTGGAGCGGGTCCAAGGGGATCCCGGTGCGCATCGGCGTGCACCTGCTGTACTGCCTGGGCGCCGTGCTCGGCGCGAGCGCCATCGCCGTGCCGCTGGGCCTGTTCGTCGGCCACACCGGCCGCGGCGGGACGTTCCTGGTCGGCGGCAGCAACGCGCTGCGCGCGCTGCCGACGCTGGGCCTGGTCACGTTCCTGTACCTGATCGCCGGTGGCGGAACAGGTCCCGTCCTGGTCGCGTTGATCGTCCTCGCCGTCCCGCCGATCCTGGCGGGGACCTACGCGGGCATCCAGGACGTCGACCGCGGCGTCGTGGACGCGGCCCGCGGCATGGGGATGACCGGCGGCCAGGTGCTGTGGCGGGTGGAGCTGCCCAACGCCCTCCCGCTGCTCATCGGCGGGCTGCGCAACGCGACCCTCCAGGTCGTGGCGACCGCGTCGGTCGCCGCGTACGTCGGGATCGAGACCCTCGGCCGTCCGCTGCTGGACGGCCTGCGCGTGCTGGACTACGGCCAGTTCGTCGGCGGCGCCGTGCTCATCGCGCTGGTCGCCGTCGCGCTCGACCTGCTGCTCGCGGGCGGGCAGAAGGTCGTCGTCCCCCGCGGCCTGCGGTTGACGGGCCAGCCGACCGGCCCGAAGAAGGGCAAACGCTCGCAGAAGCTGGTGGCAACCGCCGCTCAGCCTGATTCAGGAGGAAGCACGGCATGAAGCGCTCCTTGGCCGTGGTCGTCGCGGCGGCCGCACTGCTCGCGTCGGCCTGCGGTTCGGCGGAAGACCTCAGCGGCAGCGGACAGCAGGCCGCCTCGGGTGAGGTCGTCGTCGGCTCGGCCGACTTCACCGAGAACAAGATCCTCGCGGAGGTCTACGCGGGCGCGTTGAAGACCGCGGGGCTGAAGGCCACCGTGAAGTCGGGCATCGGCGCTCGCGAACTGGTCGTGAAGGCGTTGCAGGACAAGTCCTTGGGCGTCGTGCCCGAGTACACCGGCAACCTGCTCAACTACTTCGACAAGACGAACGCCACCACCACCGCCGAGGACGTGTACTCGGCGCTCAAGTCCAAGACCCCGTCCGGGCTGTCCGTGTTGGACAAGTCCGCCGCGGAGGACAAGGACGTGCTCGTGGTGACGAAGGCGACCGCGGACGCCGGCGTGAAGTCCGTCGCGGACCTCGCCGGGAAGCCGGACTTCGTGCTCGGCGCGGCCGGCGAGTGGGCCCAGCGCTGGGAAGCGAAGATCAACGAGGTCTACGGCGTGAAGTTCAAGGAGATCAAGACCACCGACGCCGGTGGCCCGGTCACCGTGGACGCGCTGAAGGGCGGCACCGTCCAGGTCGCCAACCTCTACACGACGTCCGCCGACATCAAGGCGAACGACTTCGTCGAGCTGGCCGACCCGAAGAACATGTACCCGGCGCAGAACGTCGTGCCGCTGCTGCGGTCCGACGCGCTGGACGACAAGGGCAAGGCGGCGCTGAACAAGGTGTCCGCCGCGCTCACCACGGAGAAGCTGGCCGAACTGGTCAAGCGCGTGGACGTCGACAAGGAGACGATCGCGAACGTCGCGGCCGACTTCCTGTCGAAGGAGAAGATCTGACGCTCCAGCTCGCGGAAGGGGCCGTCCCGATCGGGGCGGCCCCTTCCTTCACCTCACCGGACGGCCTCCGATGCGCGTGGTGAGCTCCTCGGCGGCGAGTCGCGCGTCCTCGGCGAGTTCGGGCCACGTTTCGCCGCACTCGGCGTCGCACACGTGGCGGAAGGTCACGGTGATGGCCGCGATGGGGCGTTCGCCGTGGTCGAAGACCGGAGCGGCGACGGAGGCGAAGCCCTCGGTCACGTAGCCGTCCTCGACCGACCAGCCCTGGCGGCGTTCGGTGCCCAGCACGGCGCGCAGCGCGGGCAGGCTGTGCGGGCCGCGGCCGGTGCGGTCCACGAAGCTCGCGGCGGTCGGGAACAGCGCCCGCACCTGGGCCGCGGGCAGCCTGGCGAGCATCGCCCGACCGGAGGCGGTCAGGTGCGCGGGGAGGCGGACACCGACGTCGGACACGATCGACTGCGGCTGCCTCGGCTGCTCCCGCACCAGGTAGAGGGCTTCGGCGCCGTGCAGGACACCCAGGTGGGCCGTCCGCTCGACGCGGTCGACGAGCCTGCGCAGCACCGGCCTCGCCAGCCGTTCGAGCGGGTCGTGGCGGAGGTAGGCCGAGCCGAGTTCGAACGACGCCACCCCGAGGCCGTACAGGCGCTCCTCGGGGAAGTGCGTGGCGAAGCCCGCCTCGGTCAGCTCGGACAGCAGGTGGTAGGTCGTGGACCTCGGCAACGCCAGTTCACGGGCGACGGCCGTCGCCGACACCGGGCCCGGTCTGCCCGCGAGGAACTGCAGAACGGCCAGCCCGCGGCGCAGCGCGGGCACGTCGCTGCTGATTCCCATGCGACCGAGGCTAGTTGGTCTTTTCCGTCCCGGGTGGGCGAAGTGGTGCCGCGGGACGTGGACCGCCACTCCCTCTCCGACCGTGCGCCGCTTCGCCGTTCCGAGAGGGTGGTGCTCGTCCCTCCCGGTCTTCTCCGCACGCCGCCATCAGCGGGAGGAGGTGGCTCCTCCTCGGCAGGCGGAGTGGTCCGGGAACGTCTCGCGGATCGCGCGGTCGATCGACCGCGGCGTTCCGCGCTTCACGAACAGCTCCCGCAGCATCAGATCGGCCATCCCGGCCGGGTTCATGCCGGACTGCTTGCCCGTCAGGTTCTGGACCAGCCCGGTGAGGGTCATGGCGCCGCGCACCGCCCCGGCGGGGAGGTCGTGGACCTTGCGGGAGTGACCGGCCGCGATGGCGATGCGGCTGATCAGGTCCTTCCACGTCAGGTTCTCGTCCACCACCGGGATGTCCTCGCCGGACGCCTCCTCCAGCGCCAGCACGGCGGCGTCCGCCACGCTGGTGGCGGTCGTCGCGGCGCTGCCGCCGGGCGGGACCAGCAGCGGCGAGCGCGACCGGACCCACCTGTCCAGGCCGCCCGACCAGTTCGGCAGCCTGCCCTCCGCGCGGCCGAACACGAACGGCAGTTCCAGCACGGCCACGGGCAGGTTCGGGCCCGCCGCCTCGCGGCCCGCCCGCGCCTGCTCGACCCGGCTGCGGACGTACGGGTGCGTGACCGCCAGCTCCCACTCGGGGTGCGAGCGGTCGAAGTGCGTGTAGTACGAGCCGAGCACGACCGCCCTGGTGGCGCCCGCCTTCCTGGCCGCCTCCATCAGCTTCACCACCGGTACCACGTTGCCCGCGTGGAACACCGGGTACGACGGCCTGCGCGGGATCCGCCGGTCGTCCCTGCCCGCGGCGAAGACGACGCCGTCGTGGCCCGCGAGCAGGGACGCAAGGTCGGCCTCGGTGACCTCGGTCGCGTCGAACGTCCTGTCGATCCCCGGCCGCGCGGTGCGGGCGACGGCGGTCACCTCGTGCCGCCGTTCCCGCAACCGCTCCACGACGTGCTGCCCGACCAACCCGCTCGCACCCACCACCAGGACCCTCATGGGAACGATCATGCCGGACGTCAGAGCCGGCCGAGGATGGTCGGGTCGGTCGTCCCGGTGTCCTCGGCAGGCAGCACGGCCTTGCTGAGGGTGATCGCCATCGTGCGGTCGCCCTCGAACGGCAGGTAGGTCTCGGTCCTCTCCGCCTTCGGCACGGTGCACAGGTACCGGTTGTGCGGCTCGATCATGGTGTTGCCGGAGCCGAGGTGGATCTTGTACGTGCGGCGGTCGCCCTTCACGTGCGGGAACCTGTCCTCGATCGTGCACCGCCCGCCGACCGCGCTCCCACCCCCGCTCCGGCGCCGGCGGCCCCGCGCCTGCCGCGACGGCGAGGGTGGCCGGTTGTCCGCCACCCCGGACGGCGGGGGACCACGTTCCTGCGGCGACCCGACCCGGCGGACGACGTCCTGGTCGAGGTGCTCGACAGCCGGTGGGAGGGCACGCGCCACGCCGCGGCGCTGGGTTCGCGGAAGCCCTTCGTCGACGGCGAGCCCGTGGAGGTCCGCGGGCCGCGGGGGATCGCCGGAGACCACGGCCTGGCCGCCCAGGTGGACCCCGGTGGCTCGGCGTCCAGCCCGTGGCGGGCACGGCCGACGTGATCCCCGTGGAGCGGCTGGTCGCCATCGCGAACGCCGCACGGGTCGACCCGCACCCGGACATGTCCTGGCCGGGCGAGCGCTGAACCGGTGCTGTCTGGGATACCAGACAAAGTCGTGCCCTCCGGGGTCGTGGAAACGGCCTCGGGGGGTTGTGATGTGCACATGGTGCAACCCGTGCAGCTGGGTCCGAAGCCGCTGACCCGCGAGGACGTGCAGGCCGTCGCCCGAGGCGGCGTGCCGGTGGAGATCCCGGAGGCCACCAGGGAGCTGGTGGCCTCGGCGAGGGCGCACATCGAGCGGCTCGCCACCGCGGAGCAGCCGACCTACGGCGTGTCGACGGGGTTCGGGGCGCTCGCGGTCCGGCACATCCCGCCGGACCGGCGGACGGCGTTGCAGCGGTCGCTGATCCGCTCGCACGCGGCCGGGGCCGGGCCGGAGGTGGAGCGGGAGGTCGTCCGCGCGCTCCAGCTGCTGCGGCTGCGGACCCTGTCGACGGGCCACACGGGCGTGCGGCCCGAGACGGTCGACGCGATGGCGGCGATGCTGAACGCGGGCATCACGCCGGTCGTGCACGAGTACGGCTCGCTGGGCTGCTCCGGCGACCTGGCGCCGCTGTCGGCCGCCGCCCTCGCGCTCATGGGCGAGGGGATGGTGCGCGACGCGTCGGGCGAACTGGTCGAGGCGGGCGTCGCGCTGCGCGCGGCCGGGATCGAGCCCGTCGTGCTGGCCGAGAAGGAGGGCCTGGCGCTGATCAACGGCACCGACGGCATGCTCGGCATGCTGGTGCTCGCCATCAGCGACCTGCACGCCCTGCTGGACCTGGCCGACCTCACGGCCGCGATGAGCGTCGAGGCGCTGCTGGGCACCGACCGGGTGTTCGCCGCCGACCTGCACGCCCTGCGCCCGCACCCCGGCCAGTCCGCGTCCGCCGCCCGGATCGCCGGGCTGCTGCGGGGCTCGGAGATCATGGAGAGCCACCGCGGCCCCGACTGCACCCGCGTGCAGGACGCGTACTCGCTGCGCTGCTCCCCGCAGGTGCACGGCGCCGCCCGCGACACCGTCGCCTACGCCGAGGTGGTCGCCGACCGCGAACTCGCGAGCGTGATCGACAACCCGGTGGTGCTGGCCGACGGCCGGGTGGAGTCGAACGGCAACTTCCACGGCGCCCCGATCGCCTACGTGCTGGACTTCCTGGCCATCCCGGTCGCGGACGTCGCCAGCATCGCCGAGCGCCGCACCGACCGGATGCTCGACGTGAACCGGTCGCACGGGCTGCCGCCGTTCCTCGCCGACGACCCCGGCGTCGACTCCGGCCACATGATCGCCCAGTACACGCAGGCCGCGATCGTGTCCGAGCTGAAGCGCCTGGCCGTGCCCGCCTCCGTCGACTCCATCCCGAGTTCGGCGATGCAGGAGGACCACGTGTCCATGGGCTGGTCCGCCGCCCGCAAGCTGCGCAAGGCCGTCGACGGGCTGACCACCGTGCTGGCCGTCGAACTCCTGACCGCCGCCCGCGCGCTGGACCTGCGCGCACCGCTCAAACCCGCGCCCGCCACCGCGGCGGCCGTGGCGAAGCTCCGCGAGACCGTCGCGGGCCCGGGCCCGGACCGGCACCTCGCCCCCGAAATCGCGGCCGCCGAGGCCCTGATCCGAAGTGGAGCCCTCCGTTGACCTCCGAGATTCGTGCCAAGCGCGGTCTGGACCTGACCGCCAGGAGCTGGTCCACCGAGGCCGCTCTGCGCATGTTCCACAACAACCTCGACCCCGACGTGGCCGAGCGCCCCGAGGACCTCGTGGTCTACGGCGGCACCGGCAAGGCCGCCCGCGACTGGCCGAGCTTCCACGCCATCACCCGCGAGCTGGAGAACCTGGCCGACGACGAGACGCTGCTGGTGCAGTCGGGCCGCCCGGTCGGCGTCCTGCGCACCCACGAGTGGGCGCCGCGCGTGCTCATCGCCAACTCGAACCTGGTGCCGGACTGGGCGAACTGGCCCGAGTTCCGCAGGCTCGAAGCCGCGGGCCTGACCATGTACGGCCAGATGACCGCCGGGTCGTGGATCTACATCGGCACCCAGGGCATCCTCCAGGGCACCTACGAGACGTTCGGCGCCGTGGCGGACAAGCGCTTCGGCGGCACGCTGCGCGGCACCCTCACGGTCACCGCGGGCCTCGGCGGCATGGGCGGCGCGCAGCCCCTCGCGGTCACGATGAACGAGGGCGTGGCCCTCTGCGTCGACGTCGACCCGCACCGCGTCCAGCGCCGGGTGGAGACCCGGTACCTGGACGAGGTCGCCGACGACCTGGACGACGCCGTCGCCCGCGTGCTCGCGGCCAAGGCCTCCGGCACCCCGCTGTCCGTCGGTGTCGTCGGCAACGCGGCCGAGGTGCTGCCGGAGCTGCTGCGCCGCGGCGTGGACGTGGACGTCGTCACCGACCAGACCTCCGCGCACGACCCGCTGGCGTACCTGCCCGCCGGGGTCGCGCTGGAGGACTGGCAGGACTACGCGGCCACCAAGCCGGAGGAGTTCACCGAGCGCGCCCGCGCGTCGATGGCCGCGCACGTCGAGGCCATGGTCGGGTTCCTCGACCGCGGCGCCGAGGTGTTCGACTACGGCAACTCGATCCGCGGCGAGGCCAAGCTCGGCGGGTTCGAGCGGGCGTTCGACTTCCCCGGTTTCGTCCCCGCCTACATCCGCCCGCTGTTCTGCGAGGGCAAGGGCCCGTTCCGCTGGGCCGCGCTGTCCGGAGACCCGGCCGACATCGCCAAGACCGACAGGGCGATCCTGGAGCTGTTCCCGGAGAACGAGAAGCTCGCCCGGTGGATCACGATGGCCGGTGAGCGCGTGGAGTTCCAGGGCCTGCCCGCCCGGATCTGCTGGCTCGGCTACGGCGAACGCCACCTCGCGGGCCTGAAGTTCAACGAGATGGTCGCGAGCGGCGAGCTGTCGGCGCCGATCGTCATCGGCCGCGACCACCTCGACTGCGGCTCCGTCGCCTCGCCGTACCGCGAGACCGAGGCGATGGCCGACGGCTCCGACGCCATCGCCGACTGGCCGCTGCTCAACGCCATGGTCAACACGGCGTCCGGCGCCACCTGGGTGTCCATCCACCACGGCGGCGGTGTCGGCATCGGCCGCTCCATCCACGCGGGCCAGGTCACGGTGGCCGACGGGACGGAGCTGGCGGCGCAGAAGATCGAGCGCGTGCTGACCAACGACCCCGGCACGGGCGTGCTGCGGCACGTCGACGCGGGCTACGACCGGGCCTCCGAGGTCGCCGCCGAGCGCGGGGTGCGCATCCCCATGTCCGCCCGTGGGTGACCTGCTCGCCGACATCGCGGACGTCGGCAGGGACGCCAAGCGCGGCGGGTACTCGCGCCACGCCTTCACGCCCGCGGAACTGGAGCTGCGGCAGTGGTTCACCGCCGAGGCCGCCCGGCGCGGCCTGGACGTGCGGGCCGACCGCAACGGCAACCTGTGGGCGTGGTGGGGCGCGCCCGGTCGCGACGCGGTCGTGACCGGCAGCCACCTGGACTCGGTGCCCGGCGGCGGTGCGTTCGACGGACCCCTGGGGGTCGTGTCGGCGCTCCAGGCCGTCGACCTGTTGAAGGCCAAGGGTTTCACGCCGACCCGACCGCTCGCGGTCGTCGTGTTCGCCGAGGAGGAGGGCGGCCGGTTCGGCGTGGCCTGCCTGGGTTCCCGGCTGATGACGGGCGCGATCACGCCGGAGGCGGCGTGCGGGCTGACCGACCCGGACGGCGTGACGTTCGGCGAGGCCGCCCACCGGGCCGGCTTCGACCCGTTGCGGATGGGCCGCGACGAGCGGTCGCTGTCGATGATCGGCGACTTCGTGGAGCTGCACGTGGAGCAGGGGCGGGGGCTGGACGTCCCCGTCGGCGTGGCGTCGTCGATCCTGGCCCACGGGCGGTGGCGGTTCAGCTTCACCGGCGAGGGCAACCACGCCGGTGCCACCCTGATCGAGGACCGCCGCGACCCGATGCTCCCGGCGTCGCAGGTGGTCCTCGCGGCCCGTCGCGCCGCCACCGGTGGCGCGCGGGCGACCGTGGGGCGGCTGGTCCCGAACCCCGGCGGCACCAACGTGATCGCGTCCTCGGTCGACGTCTGGCTGGACGCGCGCGCCGACGAGGACGCCCGGACGCGGGAGGTGGTCGCCGAGGTCGTGTCGGCCGCCGAGCGGGCCGCGCGCGACGAGGGCTGCTCGCTCAAGGTCACCGAGGAGTCCTACGGCGGCACCGTGCACTTCGACCCCGAGCTGCGCGACTCCCTCGCCGCCGTGCTGGGCGGCGTCCCGGCGCTCCCGACCGGGGCGGGCCACGACGCGGGTGTCCTCGCGGCGCACACCCGCACCGCGATGCTGTTCGTCCGCAACCCCACCGGCGTCAGCCACGCGCCGGAGGAGTTCGCGTCGTCGGACGACTGCGCCGCGGGCGTCGTGGCGCTGGCGACGACCCTGGAGCACCTGGCGACGTGACGAGCTACTGGTGCGAGCACGCGTGGCTGCCCGAGGGTGTCGTCCCCGGCGTGGTGGTCGACGTCGTGGACGGCCTGGTCGTCCGACTGTCCACCGCGGACGCTCCGGGTGATGCGCGCCGGCTGTCCGGCGTGGTGCTGCCGGGGTTCGCGAACGCCCACTCGCACGCGTTCCACCGGGCCCTCCGGGGGCGCACGCACGACGGCG
The DNA here is from genome assembly GCF_057122925.1 of Umezawaea sp. Taxonomy (NCBI): domain Bacteria; kingdom Bacillati; phylum Actinomycetota; class Actinomycetes; order Pseudonocardiales; family Pseudonocardiaceae; genus Umezawaea; species Umezawaea sp. The sequence goes on from NZ_DBNGPQ010000083.1 coordinate 19,777, forward strand.
GCGGCACGTTCTGGACGTGGCGCGACGCCATGTACGCCGTCGCCGCCGAGCTGACCCCGGAGAGCTACCTGGAGCTGGCCACGTCGGTGTACCGCGAGATGGCGGTCACCGGCATCACGGCGGTGGGGGAGTTCCACTACCTGCACGACCGGTCCAACGAGATGGGCGAGGCCCTCCGGCAGGCCGCCGCGAACGCGGGCATCCGCCTGACGCTGCTCGACACCTGCTACCTGGCGGGCGGCATCGACGTGCCCGTCAGGGGCGTGCAGGAGCGGTTCACCGACGGCACCGCGTCGGCGTGGGCGGCACGGGTGGCGGAGCTGCGCCCGGACGCCATGACCCGCGTCGGCGCGGCCATCCACTCCGTCCGCGCGGTGCCCCGCGCCGAACTGGCCGAGGTCGCCGCCGCCTTCCCGGACCGCCCGCTGCACGTCCACCTGTCCGAGCAGCCCGCCGAGAACGAGGCCTGCCTGGCGGCGTACGGGATGACCCCGACCGAGCTGCTGCACGAGGCGGGCGCCCTCTCGCCGCGCACCACGGCCGTCCACGCGACCCACCTGACCGGCGGGGACATCGCGCTGCTCGGCACCTCCGGCACCGGCGCCTGCTTCTGCCCCACCACGGAGGCCGACCTGGCCGACGGCATCGGCCCGGCCCGCGAACTGGTGGACGCGGGCAGCCCGCTGTCGCTGGGCAGCGACCAGCACGCCGTCATCGACCCGCTGCTGGAGTCGCGGGCGCTGGAGCACGGCGAACGCCTGCGCACCGGTCGCCGCGGCCGGTTCTCGCCGCGGGAGCTGATGGCGGCCCTGACCAACCACGCGTCCATCGGCTGGCCGGAAGCCGGGCGGATCGGCGTCGGCGCACCGGCCGACCTCGTCGCCGTCCGGCTGGATTCCGTGCGCACGGCGGGATCGCGGCCCGAACAGGTCGTCCTGACCGCGACCGCGTCCGACGTGGCCGCGGTCGTCGTGGCGGGCAAGGTCATCGCGGAGAACGGGGTGCACACGGCATGACCTCCAGCACGCTCATCACCGGCATCGGTGAGCTGACCACGAACGACCCCGAGGTCTCCGGCACCGCGCTGGTGCTGGAGGGCGACCGGGTCGTCTGGGTCGGCGCTGCCGCCGACGCACCCGCCGCAGACGAGAGCGTCGACGTCGAGGGCAGGGCCGTGCTCCCGGGGTGGGTCGACAGCCACACGCACCTGGTGTTCGCGGGCGACCGCACCGCCGAGTTCGGGGCGCGGATGGCCGGGAAGCCCTACGCGGCAGGGGGGATCGCCGTCACGGTCGGCGCGACCCGTGCCGCGTCCGACGACGAGCTGGAGGCGAACCTGCGCAGGCACGTCGCCGAGGCCGTCGGCCAGGGCACCACCTACGTCGAGACCAAGACCGGCTACGGGCTGACCGTCGCCGACGAGCTGCGGTCGGCGACGCTCGCGGCGCGGCACGTCGACGAGGTCACGTTCCTCGGTGCGCACCTGGTGCCCGCCGGTGTGGCCGCCGACGACTACGTGGACCTCGTGCGCGGCGAGATGCTGGACGCCGTGGCCCCGCACGTCCGCTGGGCCGACGTGTTCTGCGAGACCGGCGCGTTCGACGAGGACCAGTCGCGGGCGGTGCTGGAGGCCGCCGCCGCGAAGGGGCTCGGGCTGCGGGTGCACGGCAACCAGCTCGGCGAAGGACCCGGTGTCCGGCTGGCCGTCGACCTCGGCGCGGCGAGCGTCGACCACTGCACCCACCTGTCCGCCGAGGACGTCGACCTGCTCGCCACCTCGGAGGTGGTCGCCACGCTGCTGCCCGCGTGCGACCTGTCGACCCGCCAACCGCTGCCGAACGCCAGGGGCCTGCTCGACGCGGGCGCGACCGTGGCGCTGGCCAGCAACTGCAACCCCGGCTCGTCGTACACGTCCTCGATGGCCTTCTGCGTCACCACCGCCGTCCTCCAGATGCGGATGAGCGTCGAGGAGGCCGTCCGGGCCGCCACGCTCGGGGGCGCGCGAGCGCTGCGCCGCGACGACATCGGCGTCCTCCGCCCCGGTGCCCGCGCCGACGTGCACGTGCTGGACGCGCCGTCGACCACGCACCTGGCCTACCGGCCCGGTGTCCCGCTGACCCGCGCCGTGTGGCGCGCGGGCGCGCGGGTGCGGTGACGGGGCTCCGAGGCGGTCGGCGAGCGCGTGCGGCCACCGCCCGCCGACGCCGGTGAACAGCGGCGGCAGCTCGTCCGCCAGGTCGTGCGGCAGCGCGGGGCCCGCCGTCCCGGCGGTCATGACCGATCGCCGCTCCGTCCTCCCCAGCCCGGTGGTCGTCGGCGACCCGGTGAGCGCTTCCCCCCGGTGCACGCCGCGTGTTCACCGAGTCGGACGAACGGTCCTCGCGCGTTCGACCACGTAGGGTTCGTCCTCGTGGCGGAGGACTTCGGGGACGCGCTCACGCGCGCGATCGAGGCCAGCGGGCTGAGCCTGGAACGGATCCAGCACCACCTGGCCCGGCGCGGCGCGCAGGTGAGCGTGTCGACGTTGAGCTACTGGCGGCGCGGGCGAAGCAGGCCGGAACGCCCCGAGTCGCTGCGCGTCGTGACGCTGCTGGAGGAGGTCCTCGGCGTCGACGACCTGCTGCGCGGCCTCGGCCCGAAGCGGCCCCGCGGCCGGTGGACCGAGCAGACCGCCGAGCGGACGCTGACGCTGGAGGGCATCTGGGACGTGCAGGCCGACGGCCTCAACGACCTGATGCTCACCCTCGACCACCTGGAGCCGACCCCCGTCACCTACCTGAGCTGGCGCGACGTCGCCACGGTCGGCGCGGACGGGCGTGAGGTGGAGTGGCACTGCAACGGCGTGCTGCGCGCCGACGAGGACGGCATCGACCGGTTCATGGCGATCCAGCGGGCCGACGAGGACGACGAGACGGTGGGCACGATCTCGGCCGAGGGCGCGTGCCGCATCGGTCGGGTGCGGACCGAGCCGGAGCACGGGTTCCTGCTGGCCGAGGTGCTGTTCGACCGGATGCTGCGCGCGGGCGACACGGCGGTCGTGGACTACCGGATCACCGCCCGTCCCGGCGCGGCCAGCTCGTGCAGCGACCGCCGGTTCCTGCGCGGCGCGCGGGACTACCTGCTCCAGGTGAACTTCCACCCGGACGCGGTCCCGGTGCGCTGCTACCGGTTCCGCCAGGAGACCTCGCAGGACCCGGAGACCGACGTGCGGGACCTGTGGATCGGCACGACGCACAGCGCGCACCTGGTCGCGCACGACACCGGGCCCGGCATCATCGGCATCCGCTGGGAATGGGAGTGATGCCGGGCCCGGTGCCCGCGGCTACCTGACGGTCAGCGTGAACGTCGCCGCGGTGCTCGTCGTGCCGTCCGTCGCCGTGACCGTGATCGGGTAGGTCCCCGGCGTCCCGAACCCGGTGTACACCGTCAGCTGCGAGCTGCCCGCCGCCGAGAGCGCGGAGGGCTGGAAGAAGCTGAGCGAGCCCCGCGGTCCGCCGGTCGCGGACAGCCGGACCGTGCCCGTCCCGCCCTGGACGGTGACCGTCGTCCTGCCGACCTGGCCCGCCGTGATCGTCTGCGCGGCGGGGGAGGTCGCGGCGGTCAGCTTGCCCGCGGGCGGGTCCGGCGGGTTCGGGTTCTGGCCCGCCGACCCGGTGTGCAGGAACAGGTTCGGCGAACCGGTCCTGATGTCGGTCAGCAGGCCCCCGGTGGCGTTGGCGACCAGGGCGTCGCGGACCTGCTCGGGCGTGGCAGTCGGGTTCGCGCCCAGGTAGAGGGCCGCCGCACCCGCGACACCGGGGCTCGCCATCGAGGTGCCGCCCATCTCGGTGGAGGCGGTGTCACCGGAGTACGACGCCGAACGGATAGCCGTACCCGGCGCCCAGACGTCCAGGCACGTCCCGAAGTTGGAGCTGGCTGAGGAGTTCCACACCGACCTCTTCCCCGTCTGGTCGACCGCGCCGACCGTGATGGCTTCCGGAGTGCGCGCGGGCGTGAACCGGCACGCGTCCTGCCCGCTGTTGCCGCCCGCGAGGGCGTAGGTGAAGCCCGCGGCGATGGACCTGCGCACCGCGTTCTCCATCGTGGCGTTGCTGCCGTCGCCACCCAGGCTCATGTTGACCACGGCGGGCTTGACGCCGTTCGCGGTCACCCAGTCGATCGCCGAGACGATGCCCTCGAACGAGCCGGTGCCGTCGCAGCCCAGCACGCGCAGCGCGACGACCTTCGCCTTCTTCGCGACCCCGTAGGTCTTGCCCGCGACCGTGCCCGCGACGTGCGTGCCGTGGCCCTGGCAGTCCGACGCGTCCGGGTCGTCGTCGATGAAGTCGTACCCGTGGCTCGCGCGTCCCTCGAATTCCGAATGGGACTTGCGAATTCCGGTGTCGATGACGTACGCCGTCACGTTCGAGGCGGTGTTGTCGTAGGTGTACTTCTTGTCGAGGGGCAGTTCGCGTTGATCGATGCGGTCCAGGCTCCAGATCGGATCGGTCTGCGTGTCCTGCACCCGGACCACGGCGTCCTGCTCCACGTAGTCCACCGCCGGATCGGCGGCCAGCCGCCGCGCCTGCTTCTCGGAGAGCCCCCGCACCGAGAAGCCGTGCAGCGCGGAGTTGAACGAACGGCCGAGTTCGCCCTGGTAGCGAGTGGCGAGGGCGGTCGCGTCGCCGCGCACGCCGTCCCGGTAGACCACGAGGTAGCTCCCGGGAACCGCGTCCGCGCCCGCCGCCGCGACAACGGCCTCCTCGGGTTGCGCGGCCGTCGCGGTCGGGGCGAACAGGACCGCCCCGGTGAGGCCGAGAGCCGTGAACACCGCTCCTCGACGTAGTTTTTCCATCATTCGGGTCCTCCGCAGGGAATTGAGTGAACCGAGATGAAAATAACTCCACGACAGGGTGAAATGGCAGTGTCGAATATTCGAGGTCAATACTGTCAAATTTGTGGAAGCCGCCTGGCGCGGCCCCACCCGGCAGCCGCGGGGCATCCGGGGTTAGCTGGAGGTCATGGAGTACACGAACCTCGGACGGTCCGGCCTTTCCGTGTCCCGCCTGTGCCTCGGCACGATGAACTTCGGTCCTGAGACGACCGAGCCCGACAGCTTCACGATCATGGACCGCGCCCACGAGCACGGCATCAACTTCTTCGACACCGCCAACGTCTACGGCTGGAAGACGGGGGAGGGCGTCACCGAGCAGATCATCGGCCGGTGGTTCGCCACCGGCGGTCTGCGCCGGGAGAAGACCGTGATCGCCACCAAGCTCTACGGCAGCATGAGCGACTGGCCGAACGGCAACCTGCTGTCCGCGCTGAACATCCGCCGCGCCTGCGACGAGTCGCTGCGCCGCATGCAGACCGACTACATCGACCTCTACCAGATGCACCACGTCGACCGCGCGACGCCGTGGGACGAGATCTGGGAGGCGTTCTCCGTCCTGCGCCAGCAGGGCAAGGTGCTCTACTTCGGGTCGTCGAACTTCGCGGGCTGGCACCTCGCGCAGGCCCAGGAGGCCGCGCGCGCCAGGCACTTCCTCGGCCTGGTCAGCGAGCAGTCCATCTACAACCTGCTCAACCGCTGGGTGGAGCTGGAGGTGCTGCCCGCGGCCAAGCACTACGGCCTCGGCGTCATCCCGTGGTCGCCGCTCAACGGCGGCCTGCTCGGCGGTGCCCTGCGCAAGCAGCGCGAGGGCGGCGGCGGCCGGAGCAACTCGGGCCGGGCGAAGGAGGGTCTCGCCAAGCACCAGGAGGCCATCGAGTCCTACGAGAAGCTGTGCACGGACCTCGGTGAGGACCCGGCCAACGTCGGTCTCGCGTGGCTGCTGCACCAGGAGGGCGTGACGGCCCCGATCATCGGCCCGCGCACCACCGAGCAGCTCGACGGCTCGCTGCGCGCGGCTGAGCTGAAGCTGGACGACGAGGTGCTGACCAAGCTGGACGAACTCTTCCCGGCGCCGGGCCCGAACGGCTCGAAGCCCGCCCCGGAGGCGTACGCCTGGTAGTGCGGAGGAGGGGGCCCGCCCGGGCCCCCTCCGTCACTCGTCGTCCTCGTCGTCGCGCGCCAGGAACGTGGCCAGGCGTTCGATCGGGACTTCGAAGTCGGGGTTCAGGTCGACGAACGCGCGGAGCCGGTCGGCCAGCCAGGCGAGGCTGACCTCCTCCTCGCCCCGACGGGTCTCCAGCTCTTCGATGCCGCGGTCGGTGAAGTACATCGGGTCCTCCGTGAACGGCCGAGCCGCCGGAACCCACGTGCTCGGTTCCGGCGGCTCGGTGGTGGATCTGGCCTGCTAGTCGAACGCCTTCGCGATGATCTCGCGCTGCTCGACCTCGTGCACCTTGCTCGAACCGGCCGACGGGGCGGCCATCGGGCGGCGGGACACGCGCACCACGCGGAAGCGCTCGGGCAGCAGCTCCGGGAGCGCGAGACCGTAGAACGGCCACGCACCCTGGTTCGCGGGCTCCTCCTGCGTCCAGCGGACCTCGGTGGCGTTCGGGTACTGCTCCAACGCCTCGGTCAGCTTGCGGGCGGGCACCGGGTAGAGCTGCTCGACCCGGACCACCGCGGTGTCCTTGACCGTGCGCTTCTCCTGCTCGGCCGCCAGCTCGTAGTAGATCTTGCCGCTGCAGAGCACGACCTTGGTGACCTTCGAGGGGTCGGGCTTGGTCGGGTCCTGGATGACCGACTTGAACCGCTCCTCGGTGAAGTCCTCGACCGGGCTGGTCGCGGCCTTCAGGCGCAGCATCGACTTGGGCGTGAACACCACCAGCGGCCGGTTCACGCCGTCGAGGGCGTGGCGGCGCAGCAGGTGGAAGTAGTTCGCGGGCGTCGACGGCACGGCGATCGTCATCGAGCCCTCGGCGCACAGCTGGAGGAACCGTTCGATGCGACCCGACGTGTGGTCGGGACCCTGGCCCTCGTGACCGTGCGGCAGCAGCAGCACGACGTCGGAACGCTGGCCCCACTTGGCCTCACCGGACGAGATGAACTCGTCGATGACCGGCTGGGCACCGTTCACGAAGTCGCCGAACTGCGCTTCCCACAGCACCAGCGCGTCGCTGTTCGCGACCGAGTAGCCGTACTCGAAGCCGAGCGCGGCGAACTCCGACAGCACCGAGTCGTAGACCATGAACTTGCCCTGGTCGTCGGACAGGTTCTGGAGCGGCGTGTACTCCGCGCCGGTCTTGCGGTCGACCAGCACCGCGTGGCGCTGCACGAACGTGCCGCGCCGCGAGTCCTGACCGGCCAGGCGGACCAGGCGGCCCTCCAGCGTCAGCGAGCCGAACGCGAGCAGCTCGGCGAACGCCCAGTCGATGCCGCCCTCGCGGGCCATCTTCGCGCGCCGCTCCAGGACCGGCTTGACGCGCGCGTGCGGCGTGAAGCCCTCCGGGAGGTTGACGTGCGCGTCGGCGATCTTCTCCAGCACCTCGATGCTGACCCCGGTGGGGAGCTTCGCGGGCACCTGCTGCTCGGACTCGACCGACGGGCTGGCCTTGGCCGGGTGCTTCTCCAGCTCGCGGACCTCGTTGAAGACGTGCTCCAACTGGCTGGAGAAGTCCTGGAGAGCCTTCTCCGCCTCCTCGACGGAGATGTCGCCGCGGCCGATCAGCGACTCGGTGTAGGTCTTGCGCACCGAGCGCTTGGTGTCGATCACGTCGTACATGGCGGGCTGCGTCATCGAGGGGTCGTCGCCCTCGTTGTGGCCGCGGCGCCGGTAGCAGACCATGTCGATCACGACGTCCTTGTTGAACGCCTGCCGGTAGTCCACGGCCAGCTTCGCGACCCAGTAGCAGGCCTCGGGGTCGTCGCCGTTCACGTGGAAGACCGGCGCGCCGATCATCTTCGCCACGTCGGTGGAGTACTTCGACGACCGCGAGTTCTCCGGCGCCGTGGTGAAGCCGACCTGGTTGTTCACCACCACGTGGACCGTGCCGCCGGTGCGGTAGCCGCGCACCAGCGCCAGGTTCAGCGTCTCGGCGACCACGCCCTGGCCCGCGAACGCGGCGTCGCCGTGCATCGCGACGGGGAGGACGGAGAAGCCGTCGCCACCCTTGTCGAGGATGTCCTGCTTGGCGCGCACGATGCCTTCGAGCACCGGGTCGACCGCTTCGAGGTGCGACGGGTTCGCGGTCAGCGACACCTTCGTCTCACCGTCGCCGAACATCCGGAAGTACTTGCCCTCGGCACCGAGGTGGTACTTCACGTCGCCGGAGCCGTGCGCCTGGCCGGGGTCGAGGTTGCCCTCGAACTCGCGGAAGATCTGCGAGATCGGCTTGCCGACGATGTTGGCCAGCACGTTCAGCCTGCCGCGGTGCGGCATGCCGATGACGACCTCGTCCAGCTCGTGCTCGGCGGCCTTGTCCAGCACCGCGTCGAGCAGCGGGATGACCGTCTCGCCGCCTTCGAGCGAGAACCGCTTCTGGCCGACGTACTTGGTCTGGAGGAACGTCTCGAACGCCTCGGCCGCGTTCAGCTTCGACAGGATGTACTTCTGCACGGTGGCCGGGGGCTTCTCGTGCGGGACCTCGACGCGCTCCTGGATCCAGTTGCGCTCCTCGGGCTCCAGGATGTGCATGTACTCGACGCCGACGGTGCGGCAGTACGAGTTGCGCAGCACGCCCAGGATGTCCCGGAGCTTCATCCGCTCCTTGCCCGCGAACCCGCCGACCGGGAACTCGCGCTCCAGGTCCCACAGCGTCAGGCCGTGCGACAGGACGTCGAGGTCCTGGTGGCTGCGCTGGCGGTAGTTCAGCGGGTCCGTGTCCGCCATCAGGTGGCCGCGGGTCCGGAACGCGTCGATCAGCTCGATCACGCGGGCGGTCTTGTCGACCGAGCCCTCGGGGATGTCCGCGACCCAGCGGATCGGCTCGTACGGCAGCCGCAGCGACGTGAACACGTCGTCGTAGAAGCCGTCCTCGCCCAGCAGCAGCTGGTGGATGCGCCGCAGGAACTCGCCCGACTCGGCGCCCTGGATGATCCGGTGGTCGTACGTGCTGGTCAGCGTGATGACCTTGCTGACGCCCATGTCCGTCAGGGCCTGCTCGCTGGTGCCCTGGAAGTGCGCCGGGTACTCCATCGCGCCGACGCCGACGATCGTGCCCTGACCCGCGGTGAGGCGGGGAACCGAGTGGTTCGTGCCGATCGTGCCGGGGTTGGTCAGCGAGATCGTCGTGCCGGAGAAGTCCTCCGAGCCGAGACCGCCGGTGCGGGCCTTGCGGATCAGGTCCTCGTAGGCCTGCCAGAACTGCGTGAACGTCATGTCCTCGCAGCCCTTGATCGAGGCCACCACGAGGGTCCGAGCGCCGTCCTTGCCGGGCAGGTCGATCGCCAGGCCGAAGTTGACGTGCTCGGGGGTCACCACGAACGGCTTCGAGTCGATCGACGCGTAGTGCCGGTTCATGTTCGGGTACGCCTTGAGCGCCCGGACGACCGCGTAGCCGATCAGGTGCGTGAAGGAGACCTTCCCGCCCCGAGTCCGCTTCAGGTGGTTGTTGATGACGATGCGGTTGTCGGCCAGCAGCTTCGCGGGCACGGCCCGGACGCTCGTCGCGGTCGGAACGGTGAGCGACAGTTCCATGTTCTTCGCGATGGCGGCCGAGGCGCCTCGGAGCTGCTTCTGCTCCTCGCCCTCGGCGGGCTTCACCGGCGCGGCCTTGGCGGCCTGCTGCGGCGCGGGCTTGCTCGCGCTGGGAGGCGTCGCCTTGGGAGCGGCAGCGGGCGCGGGAGCCTTGGCGGCCGGCGCGGCCTGCTTGGGTGCGGCAGCGGGCTTGGCCGCCTGCGCCTGCCCGTTCTCGGCCGCACGCGTCGTGGTGGTGGTCGTCGTACCGGCCGAGGACGCCGCGACGCCCCCGTTGCCGGCTGCCCGCTGCGTCGGCTTGTAGTCGGCGAAGAAATCGTGCCACGCCGGGTCTACGGACGACGGGTCGGCGAGGAACTGCTCGTACATCTCCTCGACCAGCCACTCATTGGGGCCGAACTGTGACGCAGGACTACTGCTGGACACGGCTGCCGCTCGCCTCTATCCATCTCGCTCTTGGTGTCGACATAACTCCCTGCCAGGTTAGTCCCCCGCACATGCCACTTCATACGGAGGATGCACCGGCCAACGAGTGCTCAGTCACAGGATCGATCAGGATCCCGCGGGTGTTGCAGGTACTTGAGCATTCCTTGATGTGACGTCGCTGTCGACCTGGACCAACCCCGGTGTGAGCCCTCCTCGTCTGCTGGGACGCGGTTCCGGTAGGTGAACCGCACGACCTCGCACAGGCCGCCGCCGGGGCGACGACGACCTCACGCGCATCCGGACGAACCGGACGCCCAACCCGTGTGTACCCGATGGAGTGGAAACCACTCGACAGGCGCGCGAGGTTGGGTGGTCTGGACCTGGACAAGCCGCCAGACGGCCGAGGTGGAAGCAGCAGGACAGCCGAGACCTGGACCGCCGGCCAACCAGACCCGCTGCTGCGTGGACCCGCTGGCCACCGCGCCGGACCACTGGCCCTCCGGGCGAGCGGATCACCTGGACCCGCCGGCCACTGAAGTTGACCCGCAGGCCATCCGGACCCGCAGGCCAGCGGACCCCTTGACCGCTTGAAGTGGACCCACTGGCCGACTGAATCCGCCGACCAATTGGACCGAGGGCCACTGTGCCGGACCCGCTGACCAGTCGGGACAGCGACCAACCGAGGTGGACCCGCCGGCCGTCTGGACCCGCCGACCAACCGGGCCGACGGCCAACTCCGCCGGACCCGCCGACCCGCCGGCCATCTGGAACCACTGACCAGCCGAGCCGGAGACCAACCCGCGCCGACCACCTCGGACGCGCGGTCCTGCCCACCACCGCCCACACCGGACTGGCCCGACGGACCCGGCCACCTGCGAACCAGCGCATCCAACCCAGCCTCCTGCGAACCGGCACGGAAGCACGCAACTCGGGAGAAGCCCACACCCAGGCCGCCGCCCCGATCCGAAGCCGCTCTCATGGTCGGCCGTGCCGTGTCAAGGAATCTTTCCCGCCTTGACACGGTGCGTCCGACCATGACGACACTCGGCGATCGGGGCGACGACCCTTCCCGGAACGCGCCAGCCCTTCCCGGAACGCGCCGACCCCTTGCCGAACCCACACCACCCCCACCCCTCAAGCAGCCTGCTCCCCCGGCTGGCCGAACCTCCACAACCGGGCATACGTCCCATCAGCCCCCAGCAGTTCAGAGTGAGTCCCCACCTCCACGATCCGCCCCCCGTCCAACACCACGATCCGATCCGCCCGAGCCGCCGTGGCCAACCGGTGCGCCACCACGAACGTCGTCCGCTTCCCGGCCAGGTGATCACTGGCCGCCAGCACGGCGGCCTCGGTGGCCGGGTCCAACGCGGCCGTCGCCTCGTCCAGCAGCAGCAGGTCAGGGGCGACCAACTCGGCCCGGGCCAACGCGACCAACTGCCGCTGCCCCGACGACAACCCCTGCCCGCGCTCCCCGACCTGCTGGCGGAACCCCAACGGCAACGACGCCACCACCGGCAGCGCCCCCACCGCCCGGACCGCCTGCTCCACCTCCGCGTCGGACGCGGACACCCGCCCGTACCGCACGTTGTCCGCGACGTCCCCGCCGAACAGGTGGGCCTCCTGCGGCACCACCCCCAACCGCTGCCGGAACGACGACAACTCGTAGGACCTCACGTCGACCCCGTCGACCAGCACCGCCCCGGCCGTCACGTCGTAGAACCGCGCGATCAGCTTCACCAGGGTCGACTTCCCGGCCCCGGTCGCCCCGACGAGGGCCACCGTCTCCCCGGCCGCCACCCGGAGGGACACCCGGTCCAGCGCGGGCTCCTCGACGCCCTGGTACCGGAACGTCACGTCCCGCAGCTCGACCTCCCCGCGCAGCGACACCACCGCCACCGGATCGGCGGCGGGCGGCACGGTGCTCGGCGTGGCCAGCAGGTCGCCGATCCGCCGCAGACCCACCCTGGCCTGCTGGTACCCGTCGAACACCCCCGACAGCTGCATCAGCGGCGCGAAGAACAGCCCGAGGTACAGCAGGAACGCCAGCAGCACGCCCGGCGTCAACGTCCCCTCCGCGACCCGGTACGCCCCCACGGCCAGCACCGCCGCCTGCGCCACCCCAGACAGCATCGCCACGAACGGGAAGTACGTCGCGATGTACCGCTGCGCCCGCAGCCTCGACACCCGGTAGGCGTCGCTGCGCTCGGCGAACGCCTCCGCCGACCGGCCCTCACGCGTGTACGCCTGCGACACCCGCAGCCCGGACACGTTCTCCTGGAGGTCGGCGTTGACGACGCTGACCCGCTCGCGCGCCTCGGTGTACGCCGCCGACGACAGCCGCTGGAAGATGAAGGTCGCCACGAGCAGCACCGGCAGCACGGTCAGGGCGACCAGCGCGAGCCCCCAGTCGGTCAGCGCGAGCGCGACGGCGATGCCGCCGACGGTCAGCACGCTGATCACCGCCGTGGTCAACCCGGTCTGGAGGAACGTGGACAGGGCGTCCACGTCCGTCGTCATCCGGGTCATGATCCGACCCGCCATCTCGCGCTCGTAGTAGTCGAGCCCGAGCCGCTGGAGGTGCGCGTAGCTGCGGACGCGCAGCACGTACAGCAGCCGCTCGCCGACGCGCGAGGTCAGCACGGTGTTCAGCGCGGTGCTGCCCCAGTTCAGCCCCACCAGCAGCAGCCCGACGCCCGCCGCGATCCACAGCGCCGCGGTCGACCGTTCGAGGACGCCGTGGTCGATGCCGTACCGGACCAGCGTGGGCAGACCGATGGCCAACCCCGCGTCCACCACGATCAGCAGCCCCACCGCCGTCATCGCCCACCGCGCGGGCCGCAGCAGGTTCCGCAGCCGGAAGCCGGGGTCGGGCGCCGTCGGGTCGTCGCCCGCCAACCGGGGCTGCTCGTTCGCCGGTGGCAGCGCCTCGACCTGGGCCAACAGCTCCGGCGTCGCGGGCATCCCGCCCGCCAGCGCCGTCGTCGAACTGCCCCGACCGGGCTGCGCGACGGGCTTGACCGTCCGGTTTGCCGACGCCAGCAGCGAGAGGTCCGACGGGTCGATCGACGGCCACAGCGACGGCGTCGTGCCGTCCGGACCGGGCTCCAGCGGGGCGTCCGCCCGAGGGGCGACCTGCTCGATCGCGTCGGTCGGCCCGGCCAGCAGTTCGCGGAACAGCGCGCACCGCTCGTCCAGCTCGGCCCGCGTGCCCACGTCGACCACCCGGCCCCGGTCGAGCACGGCGATCCGGTCGGCCAGCGCCAGCGACGACCGGCGGTGCGCGATCAGCAGCGTCGTCCGCTGCGCCGTCACGGCCGCGAGCGTGCGGTGGATCGCCGACTCGGTCGCGGTGTCCACGGCCGACGTCGCGTCGTCCATCACCAGCACCCGCGGGTCGGTCAGCAGCGCCCGCGCCAGCGCCACGCGCTGCCGCTGCCCGCCGGACAGCGTGAGCCCGCGCTCGCCCACGACGGTGTCGTAGCCCGCGGGCAGGGCCCGCACGAAATCGTGCGCCTCGGCGGCCCGCGCCGCGGCCTCGACCTGCTCGTCGGTCGCGTCCGGCCGACCGTAGGCGATGTTCGCCCGCAGGGTGTCCGAGAACAGGAACGCCTCCTCGAACACCACCCCGACCGTCCCGCGCAACGACGACAGCCGCAGGTCGCGCACGTCCACCCCGCCGACCGCGATGGACCCCTCGTGCACGTCGTAGAACCGGGGCAGCAGCAGCGACACCGTCGACTTGCCCGATCCGGCCGTGCCGACCAGCGCCACCGTCTCGCCCGGCCGCACCTCCAGCGACACGTCCGACAGCACCGGCTCGCTGCGCGTGTACCCGAACGTCACCCCCGACAGCGAGAGCCCCACCGGCCCGGCGGGCACGTCGACCGCGCCCGGCCCGTCCACCACGTCCGGCTGGGAGTCGATCAGCTCGTACACCCGCTCGACGCCCGCGCGCGCCAGCTGCGCGTTCACCACCAGGCTGGAGATCAGCCGCGTCGGCCCGACCAGGTTCGCCACGTACGTCGCGAACGCGAGGAACGTGCCCAGGCTGACCTGCCCGTCCAGCGCCATCCAGCCGCCGAGGGCGAGCACGGCCACCTGCCCGACGGCGGGCAGCGCCGTCAGCGTCGCCGCGGGCCGCGCGGTCAGCCGGGCCGCCCGCATCCGCTCGGCGTACAGCGACCGCGCCTGCCCCTCCAGCCGGGTGACCTCGCGCGCCTCCTGCCCGAAGCCCTTCACCACGCGCACGCCGGTGACGGTCTCCTCCACGTGCTGCGCGAGGTCGGCCGCGCGCTGCTGCGCGGACCAGGTCGCGGGGAACAGCACCAGCCTGCTGCGGGCCGCGATCCACCCGACCGCGGGCACGATCACCAGCGCGACCAGCGTCAGCAGCGGCGACAGCCACACCATCGCCACCAGCGCGGCCGCCGCGAACACCACCGTGCCGACGGCCAGCGGCACCATCGACAGCAGGCTCTGCACGAGCTGGAGGTCGGTGATCGACCGCGACACCACCTGCCCGGTCCGCAGCACGTCCTGCTTGGCCCCGTCCAGCCGCTGCACCGCGCCGAACACGCCCTGCCGCAGGTCGTGCTGCACGTCGAGCGCCAGCCGTCCGCCCAGGTACCGGCGCAGGAACGCCGTGCCGAACGTCAGCAGCTCCATCCCGACCAGCACCGCCACCAGCAGCGCGAGCCGCTCGGTGCGGCCGATCACCGCGTCGTCGACGGCCAGCTTCACCAGCAGCGGGCCCGCGGCCTGCAACCCGACGCCGAGCACCGAGGCGACCAGGGACAGCAGCACCAGTGACCGGTGCCGCCAGCAGGCACGCGCCAGCTTGCGGATCCAGCCCGACGTGTCGGGGACAGAGGTAGTCACGCACCCACAGTAGGACGCCCCTCCGACAAAACCGGGCCCGCTGTGTTGTCGGTCCCTGCTCCGCGGACTCCGGCTCGGCCGCCTGGAGCCGGCAGTCCGTGCCCCGATCTTCGAGTCGGGGCAGGAACTCTGTCCCCACCCCAACTCGAAAAGATGGTGACCCGACCTACCGGCGCGGCCTCGCGCGGTGGTCGGTCATAACTCGATCAGGTGATGTCCTTCCGTTGCGTTGCAGCCCAGCCGCCCAGGAAGAACACGGCGGTCCAGACCAGGAAGATCAGGCCGCTGAGCCACCAGTCGAACGCGCCGAGCGCGCCCGCGATGCCGCGGATCACCTCGGCCAGTTCGTCCGGCACCACGCCCGCCGTCGACAGGAACAGGTTGGCGGCGACCGAGCCCGTGAGGCCGTTGACCGAGCCGTTCGGCAGGAACCCGATGACCGACGGCACGCCCTGCGCGGCCAGCACCAGCTGGATGCCGTTCTCCAGGATGAGCATGTAGAGGATCAGCACGATCGTCGTGGCGATCGGGCTGGTCATCAGGGCGCCGACGCCGACGCCGAACATCGTCATCAGGATCGACGACAGGATGCCGACGCCCGCCATCGCGATCCACCCGGTGGCGTCCGGCAGCGAGGAGGAGTCCGAGGTGAACACGATGCCGACGCTGACCGAGGCGACGATGGCGACGCCGAAGATCGCGCCCCACGCCAGGTAGACGAGCAGCTTCGCGGACAGGGCGGCGACCCGGTTCGGCGCGGTGAGGAACGTCGTGGTGATCGTGCGGCGGCTGATCTCGTTCGAGATCGCCAGGCCGCCGAAGATCATCGGGAACACCGTGGCGACGTTGATGCTGCGCGCCATCCCGAACACCGAGACCTGCCACTGCGACGAGTCGATGCCGAGGATCTCGGCGAGGTCCTGGGTGTCGGAGCTGTTGAGCACGTCCATGAGGCTCTTGCCGATGGCGCCGGTGCCCAGCGCCCAGCCCAGTGCGATGAGCACCGTGGGGATCATGATCCCCCACCACAGGCCGGTCGTGGTCGTCTTGCGGAACTCGGCCTTGACCAGGTTCATCAACATCAGTTGCCGCCCCCGTATCCACCCTGACCCGGCTGCTGGTAGCCCGGCGGGGGTTGTTGCTGTTGGTTGTCCTGCGGGGGCTGCTGGTACTGCTGGTAGCCCTGGGGTGGCGGCTGGTACTGCTGTTGCTGCTGGTAGTCCGGCGGCGGGAGCTGCGGCTGCTGGTACTGCTGGGGCGGGTAGCCCTGCTGCGGGAACTGCCCCGACGGCGTCGGCGGCGCGTAGTAGCCGCTCTGCTGCGGACCCTGCGGCCCGGCGAACGGGTTCTGCCCGGCGGCGGTGTACTGGCCGTTGGTCAGCTGGAAGAACAGCTGCTCCAGGTCGACCCGCTCCTCCTGGATGCCGTAGACCGACACCCCTGCCTTGAGCGCGGCGTCCGCGACCTGCTTGGCGTCCATGCCGGTGACCGCCAGCCTGCCGTCGGGGACCTGCTCGATCCCGGTCACGCCCTCGGCCTGGAGCGCGGTGACGAGCGCGCTCGCGTCCGACGGCTGCACCAGCACGCGGCTGCGCTGCGAACCGCGGAGCTGGTCGAGGCTGCCGTAGTACATGGTCTGGCCGCGGCTGACGATCACCACCTGGTCGACGGTCTGCTCGATCTCCGCCAGCAGGTGGCTGGAGATCAGCACCGTGCGGCCCGCGCGCGCGTAGCTCTGGAGGAACGTCCGCAGCCACGCGATGCCCTCGGGGTCGAGGCCGTTCGCGGGCTCGTCCAGCACCAGCACCTGCGGGTCGCCGAGCAGCGCGGTCGCCAGCGCGAGCCGCTGCTTCATGCCCAGCGAGAAGCCGCCCGCCTTGCGCCCGCCCGCCGCGCCGAGACCGACGAGGTCCAGCACGTGGTCGGCGGCCTGGTCGGGCACGCCGATGGCCGCGGCGTACACCCGCAGGTGGTTGCGGGCTGTGCGCTTGGGGTGGAACCCCTGCGCCTCCAGCACCGCGCCGACCACCCGTGCCGGGTTGCCGAGCTGGTGGAACGGCCGTCCGTTGATGAAGCTCGTCCCCGCGGTCGGCGTGACGAGGCCGAGCAGCATCCGCAGCGTCGTCGTCTTGCCCGCACCGTTCGGGCCGAGAAAACCGGTCACCGACCCCGGTTCGACCGTGAAGCTCAGGTTCTGCACCGCGGTGACCGGACCGAACTGCTTGGTCAGGCCTTGCACCACGATGCGCCCACTGCCGTCGTGCACGCGTCCCTCCCGATGTGCGGGTGTCGTGGCCCCGCTCGGGGTCATCCTGCCCTAGAGGGATCTCGGGCTCCGGGCGATCCGGTCAATCGGGCAGCGCGTGGCGCGCCCTGCTCACGACGGGGGCGCGGTGGAGGCCCGCTTCGGCGGCGACCCGCACGACCGGGAGTTCGGTCGTGCGTTCCGAGGACGACTCCGGCGGCACCTCGTCGTACTCCACGTCGTCGAGCTCGGTGGTGGGGTAGGCCGGGTCGGCGCTGCCCTCGCCCGTCCCCGATCGGGTGAACGGATTCCGCAACGGCGCGCGGCGGTCGCGGTGAGCAACCCCCTCGCCGATGAGGTGCTGGTGAGCCATCGTCCAGATCTGGCACGGCCACCTGCGGCGGCGCAGCCAACCGGGACAGGCGCGGCACCGGCTGTCCTCGTCGGGCTGGTGCACGGTCAGCAGCAGCCGCCACCCGTCGGCGAGCCGGTGGATCTCGGAGCGGGCAAGCGGGACGAGAGACTCGGCTTCGCCCTGCTCAGCAACCTTGTCGAGCAGCGCGAGCCGTTGGAGGACGGCCTTGCGCAACGCTTCTTCCACCGTGCGTCACCTCTGCTCGGGGGGTGCCGAGGAGGCCGCGGCGCGGTCGAGCAACTGGTGCAGTCGCCGCGTTTGAGTGGCGGACATCACAGCGGATTCTCCGGGGGGTGAGACCAGCAGAACGCGGTCGTTCTCGACCAGCACGGTCATCGACCGGTCCCTGCCGAAGGGGTCGTGGCAGTCGATCCAGCCCTGTGGTTCAGCCATGTGCGCTCCTAACGGAGTGTGCTCGGGCTTCCGGGGTTGACGGGGTGAGAGCGGGTGTATCCGCTGCGTAGCGACGCTGTCCCCTGATACGTCCATCGGTCGCGGGGGCCTCCGGGAGTACTGGTCACCGGGGAATTCACTCGTTTGTTTGAGGAGCGCACACGGGCGGTGGTCCACGACCCCGAAGGTCCAATGTCTCGAATCGGTGGGGCAACTGGGCACGGAGGCCGGTTGTTGTCTAAGCTTGTGCTCGGCGGCCCGCTCCCAGTGACCCCCAGGCTGGTTGAGCGGGTCGCTTTTTAGCGCCCTCGACTCCCCGCACGGCTTAACGCGTTGTTCCACGTCCGGCCATCTCGTACGGTGTACGGCAGTCGTACAACGTAAGGGGGAATCGTGGAAACTCGTGCGCACCCGCAGCGCTGGCTGGTGCTCGGGGTGCTCTGCCTGTCCGTGATGGTCGTGGTGCTCGACAACACCGTGCTCAACGTGGCCATCCCGTCCATCTCCACCGGGCTCGGGGCCAGCACCGCGGACATCCAGTGGATGATCAACGCCTACTCGCTCGTCCTCGCGGGCCTGCTGCTGACCTCGGGCGCGCTGTCCGACCGGTTCGGCCGCAAGCGCGCGCTGGTCGCGGGGCTGGTGGTGTTCGGCGTCGGGTCGGCCGCGGGTGCCTGCGCGGGCACGCCGGAGGCCCTCATCGGCGCACGGGCGTTCATGGGGCTGGGGGCCGCGTTCCTCATGCCCGGCACGCTCGCCGTGCTCGTCCAGCTCTTCGACGAGCGCGAGCGGCCGAGGGCGATCGCCATCTGGGCCGCGGTCTCGTCGATCGGCCTCGCGGGCGGTCCGGTCATCGGCGGCTTCCTGATCGACCACTTCTGGTGGGGCTCGGTGTTCCTGGTCAACGTGCCGATCGCGGCCCTGGCCGTGGTCGCGGTCGCGCTGCTGGTGCCGGAGTCGAAGGACCCGACCGTGCGCAGGCCCGACCTGCCCGGCTCGGTGCTGTCCACGATCGCCATGACCTCGCTCGTGTGGGCGGTGATCTCGCAGCCGGAGCACGGGTGGGGCTCGGCGCGCGTGCTCACCGCGCTGGGGGTGGGCCTCGTGGCGCTGCTCGCGTTCGGCTGGTGGGAGCGGCGCACCCCCGACCCCATGCTCGACCTGGGGTTCTTCGCCGACCGGCGGTTCTCCGGGGCGGTCACGGGCGGGGTGCTGGCGGCGTTCGGCATGGGCGGGTCGCTGTTCCTGCTCACCCAGCACCTCCAGTCGGTGCTCGGCTACTCGCCGCTGGAGGCGGGCGTGCGGGTCGCGCCGATGGCCGTGGCGGTGCTCGTCGTCAGCAACCTCTGCGCGGGCCTGGGGGCGAGGTTCGGCGCGGGCAACACGATGGTGCTCGGCATGTCCGGGGTCGCCGCGGGCCTGCTGGCGCTGTCGTTCTCCACCGCGGACGGCGGCTACACCGCGACGCTGGCCGGGCTGGTCCTGATCGGGGCGGGCGTCGGCATCGCCATGCCGGTCGCCGCGAACGCGCTCATGAGCGCCATCCCACCGGAACGGGCGGGCATCGCGTCCGGCCTGAACGGCACGCTCACCGAGCTGGGCAACTCGTTCGGCATCGCCGTGCTGGGCAGCCTGCTCTCCGCGCGGTTCGCCGCCGCGCTGCCGGACGCCCTCCCGGAGGGCGCGGAGCGGTCGATGTCGTCGGCGTTGCGGGCCGCGGCGGGCTCGCCGGAGACGGTCCTGGCGGTGCGCGAGGCGTTCGTGTCGGGGATGTCGGTCAGCCTCGTCGTCGGCGCGTGCGCGGCCCTGCTCGGCGGTGTCCTGTCCGGGCTCCTGCTGCGGCGGACGGATCGGCCGCACCCGGTGGCCGCCTAGGATCCACTCCCGTGGCGGACAAGACGCGGGACCCCGTGCTCGACAGCGTGTGGCTGGCGGAGCGCAGGCCCGCGTCCGCCGGGCACGTGGCGCTGAGCCGGGAGGCGATCGTGCGCGCCGCCGTCGAGGAACTGGACGCGCACGGGCTCGCGGCGCTGTCCATGCGCAAGCTCGCGACCCGGCTCGGCGTGGCCCCGATGTCGTTGTACTGGCACGTGCCGACCAAGGACGCCGTGCTGGAGCTGGCGCTGGACGAGGTGCTCGGCGAGGTGGGCCCGCCGGACCTCGACCGCGCGTGGACCGACGCGCTGCGGGGCCTGATGAGTCACTTCCGGCAGCTGTTCCACCGCCACACGTGGCTCCCGCACCTCCAGGGGCTCTACCCGAACATCGGGCCGAACGCGGTAGGGCTGGCGGAGTCGGTGCTGGCGGTGCTGGTGGGCACCGGGCTCTCGCAGGTCGAGTCGAGCCGCGCGGCCAGCACCCTGATGAGCTTCGTGACCGGCTTCGCGTCCTCCGAGGTGCGGTGGGCCGAGCAGTCGTCCCCCGCCGGGCAGCCCGACCCGGCGTGGATCGCGGTGCTGGTCGAGCGGTACCGCGAGCGCTTCCCGCTGTTCACGAGCCAGTTCGTCCTGACGGAGCTGTGGGAGGCCGACGCGCAGTTCGACCACGGCCTCGACTGCGTGCTCGCGGGTCTGGAAACGCGAACCGGGCAGCCGCACAGGTAGCTGCCCGGCCCGTCCCGCAGTGGTCAGACGACCTGGTCGAGGGGGGTGTGCGGGAGCGCGAGCGCCTCCGCCACCGGGAGGTTGACGAGCTGGCCGGCGTGCACGTTCAGGCCCGGCGCGAGGGAGGCGTCGGCGCGCAGCGCGGGCTGCCAGCCCTTGTCGGCCAGCGCGACCGCGTACGGCAGCGTCACGTTCGTGAGCGCGTAGGTCGAGGTGCGCGGCACGGCGCCGGGCATGTTCGCGACGCAGTAGAAGACGGACTCGTGGACCTGGAAGGTCGGGTCCGCGTGGGTCGTGGGGCGCGAGTCGGCGAAGCAGCCGCCCTGGTCGATCGCGATGTCGACGAGCACCGAACCGGGCTTCATCCGCGCGACCAGGTCGTTGCTGACCAGCTTCGGTGCCTTGGCGCCGGGCACGAGCACCGCGCCGATGACCATGTCGGCCTCGCGCACGGCCTGCTCGACCGCGTAGGCGTTGGAGGCGATCGTGCGGAGCTTGCCGCCGAACTGGGCGTCGACCTGCCGCAGGCGGTCCACGTTCGTGTCGAGGATCTGCACGTCGGCGCCCATGCCGACGGCGATCGTCGCGGCGTTCACCCCCGCCACGCCGCCGCCGATGACGACGACCCGCGCGGGGGCCACACCGGGCACGCCGCCGGGCAGCACGCCCCGGCCGCCGGAGGGCTTCATCAGCGCGAACGCGCCGACCTGCGGGGCGAGGCGGCCCGCGACCTCGGACATCGGGGCCAGCAGCGGCAGGGCGCCGTTCGCGGTCTGCACCGTCTCGTACGCGATGGCCGTCGTGCCGGACGCGATCAGCGCCTCGGTCAGCGGCAGGTCGGCGGCCAGGTGCAGGTAGGTGAACAGCACCTGCCCGGCGCGCAGCCGGTGGTACTCCGCCGCGACGGGCTCCTTGACCTTGAGCACCAGCTCACCCTCGGCCCACACCTCGTCCGCCGAGGCCAGCACCTTCGCGCCCGCCGCCTCGTACTCGGCGTCGGTGATGGCGGAACCCAGACCCGCGCCCGCCTCGACGAACACGTCGTGGCCGCGGCTGGTCAGCTCGTGGGCACCGGCGGGGGTCAGCGCGACGCGGTACTCGTGGTTCTTGACCTCGCGGGGAACGGCGATCCGCACGGTGACTCCTTCGACCTCGGAGAGCGGGAGCTGGGCTGCTGGTTCAAAGGTCCGGCATGCCCAGCACGCTGTCATCGTGTTCGCGGCACTACCGCGTAGGGGTCGGTTTGTGCGCGTGGCACAACGAGATCGGGTTTCGCCGTCCGTGCGCGCGTTGACACCCGATCTGCGGCCACATAGCTTTCAGCACGTTCGCCAACTGAAGAACGGCCGGGGCGCCCTCGCGGCGCCGCAACCCGAGCGGGAGAGTCCCCGGCAGTCGCCGGGGCGCCGAAGGAGCAAGTACCCCGCACACTCTCAGGCAACGAGAACCGCTCGGGCGAGGCGACTCTGGAAAGCGCGCTCCGGGCGCGCACCCACGGTGCAAGCCGCGTTCGCGCGGTGAAGCTCTCAGGTCCCATGACAGAGGGGGAGTCGGACCGACCCCAAGGTCGGCGCGGTTGTCGCGCGCCTGCCCCGAGCCCCGTGGAGTGCCGCTGTGGACCACCCCGAACACCTGCTCTACACCCCCGAACACGAATGGGTCGACTGGACGCCCGGCACGCAGGAGCCGGTCACGGTCGGCATCACGTCCTACGCCGCCGAGTCGCTGGGCGACCTGGTCTTCGTGCAGCTGCCCGAGGTCGGCGAGCGCGTCACGTCCGGCGACGTGTGCGGCGAGCTGGAGTCGACAAAGTCGGTCAGCGACCTGTACGCGCCGGTCAGCGGTGAGGTCGTGGAGGTCAACGGGGGCGTCGTCGACGACCCGGCGCTGATCAACTCCGACCCGTACGCGGCCGGGTGGCTGTTCAAGGTCCGGGTCGAGAACGCCGAGGGTCTCCTCACCGCCGCGAAGTACGTGGAACTGACGGGCAGCTGATGGCGATCAGCGTCTTCGACCTGTTCTCCGTCGGCATCGGACCCTCCAGCTCGCACACCGTCGGCCCGATGCGCGCCGCGTCGATGTTCGTCGACCGGCTGCGCTCGCGCGGCCTGCTGGACGGCGCGACGCGCGTGCACGCGGAGCTGTTCGGCTCGCTCGGCGCGACCGGCCACGGTCACGGCAGCCCCAAGGCGGTGCTGCTGGGCCTGGAGGGGTGCAGGCCCGAGGAGGTCGACCCGGCGGCGGCCGACGAGCGGTTCGAGGAGATCAAGCGGACCGGGCGGCTGAGGCTGGGCGGCGCGCACGAGATCGCCTTCGTCCACGACAAGCACCTCGTCATGCACCGCCGCAAGTCGCTTCCCGTGCACCCCAACGGGATGCGCTTCGAGGCGTTCTCGGACGACGGGTCCCTCGACCACGCCGTGTACTACTCGGTCGGCGGCGGGTTCGTCGTGGACGAGCACGCCAGCGGCGCGGACAAGATCAAGGCCGACGACACCCCGTTGGCCCACCCGTTCCTCACCGGCGACCAGTTGTTGGCCCGCACCAGGGAAACCGGGCTGTCCATCAGCTCGGTGATGCTGGAGAACGAGCAGTCGTGGCGCGGCGAGGGCGAGATCCGCTCCGGGCTCCTGCGGATCTGGCACGTCATGCAGGAGTGCGTCGAACGCGGCTGCACCGAGCACGGCATCCTGCCCGGCGGCCTGAAGGTGCGCCGCCGCGCCGCCGAGATGCGCAAGGCGTTGGCGGGCGAGCACTTCGCCACCGACCCGCTGCGCGTCATGGACTGGGTGACGCTGTTCGCGCTGGCCGTCAACGAGGAGAACGCCGCGGGCGGGCGCGTGGTCACCGCGCCCACCAACGGCGCGGCGGGCATCGTTCCCGCCGTCCTGCACTACTACACCCGTTTCGTGCCGGGCGCTTCCGATGACGGCGTGGTCCGCTTCCTGCTCACCGCGGGCGCGGTCGGCGTGCTGTTCAAGGAGAACGCGTCCATCTCCGGGGCCGAGGTCGGCTGCCAGGGCGAGGTCGGCTCGGCCTGCTCGATGGCCGCGGCCGGGCTCGCCGAGGTCCTCGGCGGCACGCCCGAGCAGGTGGAGAACGCCGCCGAGATCGCCATGGAGCACAACCTGGGCCTCACCTGCGACCCGATCGGCGGGCTCGTGCAGATCCCGTGCATCGAGCGCAACGCTCTGGCCGCCATCAAGGCGATCACCGCGGCCCGCATGGCGCTGCGCGGCGACGGCTCGCACTTCGTGTCGCTGGACAAGGTCATCAAGACCATGCGCGACACCGGCAAGGACATGTCGGTGAAGTACAAGGAAACGGCTCGCGGCGGGCTCGCCGTCAACGTCATCGAGTGCTGACCGGGCGCGCGTGGAGCCGGGCGTCGGCTCCACGCGCGGACCGGGTCAGCTCATGTGCCACACCTCGGTGGCGTCCGCCCACAGCCGCCCCTCCTCGGCCTCCGGCACCGGCACCTGGCACGGGTCGGTGAGGGTCCACCACTCCTGGGTGGTCGGGTCGGCGGCGATGAGCGCCATGTCCGCCTCGTAGTCGTCGCCGACGTACTCGTAGTAGGAGATCAGCCGGTCGCCGAGCAGGAAGATCGAGTAGTTGGTGATGCCGCTGGCGGTCAGCCTGGCCTCCACGTCGGGCCACACGACCTGGTGCAGCCGCAGGTACTCGTCGCGCTTCTCGGGGAGCACCCCGACGACTCGGATGTGCCGTTGTGGTGCGGAAGCCGACATCGCTGCTCCTCTGTCCGTTGGCCGTCGTCGCGAGAGTACAGACGTCCGATGTGTCGGTGCTCGTCGTGGCTCCGCGTAGGGTCGGGTCCGAGTCGGGGACCACCAACCTGGGAGTGATGGATGAAGCTGCTGGTCACGGGCGGCGCCGGGTACATCGGCAGTGCGACGGTCGCGGCGCTGGTCGCCGCGGGGCACGAGGTCGAGGTGTTGGACGACCTGTCGACCGGGTTCGTGGACAACGTGCCGGAGGGCGCGGTGCTGCACGAGTTGCCGCTCAGCGCGGCGGCGCAGGTGGTCGACTCGACGTTCGACGCGGTGCTGCACTTCGCGGCCAAGATCTCCGTCGCCGAGTCGGTGCGCAAGCCCGACCTGTACTTCGACGTGAACGTGCGCGGCACCATGACGCTGCTGGACTCCATGCGCGCCAACGACGTCAAGCGGCTCATCTTCTCCTCGACGGGGTCGATGTACGCCGACGCCGGGCTGGAACCGCTGGCGGAGGACTCGCCGGTCGACCCGCAGAACCCCTACGCCGCGAGCAAGTCCATCGTGGACACCATGTTGCCGTGGGAGTGCCAGGCGCACGGCCTCGGCGCGGTGAGCCTGAGGTACTTCAACGCGGCGGGCGCCAGCGGGCACCTCGGGGAGCGGCACACGCCCGAGACCCACCTGATCCCGATGGTGCTGGACGTCGCGGCGGGCAAGCGGGCGGAGTTCCTGCTGTTCGGCGACGACTACCCGACGCCGGACGGCACGTCCGTGCGGGACTACATCCACATCGAGGACCTGGCCTCGGCGCACGTCCTCGCGCTGGAGGCGGCCGAACTCGGCAAGCACAAGGTCTACAACCTGGGCAACGGCCGGGGTTTCTCGATCCGCGAGGTCGTCGACGCGGTGCTCGAGGTGACCGGCCACCCGGTGCCGACCCGCGTCGCGCCCCGCCGCGAGGGCGATCCGGTCGCGAGCGTCGCGTCCGCCGACAAGGCCCGCACCGAGCTGGGCTGGCGGCAGGCGAAGCCGGAGCTGACCGCCATCATCGCGGACGCCTGGGCGTTCCACCGCTCACGCCCGTGACGGGGAGCCCCTCGCCGGGGCTCCCCACCGCGCGTCACGCGGGCAGGACGGCCTCGATCGCCTTGACGACCTGCTCGTCATCGGGCTTCGTGACCGGCCGGAACCGGGCCACGACCTCGCCCTCGGGGCTGATCAGGAACTTCTCGAAGTTCCACTGCACGTCACCGGCGGCGCCGTCGGCGTCGGCGGTCTTGGTCAGCTCGGCGTAGACCGGGTGCCGGTCGGCGCCGTTGACCTCGATCTTCTCGAACAGCGGGAACGTCACGCCGTACGTGGTCGAGCAGAAGGTCTCGATCTCCTCGGCCGTGCCGGGCTCCTGGCCGTTGAACTGGTTGCACGGGAAGCCGACCACCGAGAAACCCTGCTCGCCGTACTGCTCCTGGAGCTGCTCCAGGCCGGTGTACTGCGGCGTGAGCCCGCACTTGGACGCCACGTTCACGACCAGGACGGCCTTGCCGCGCAGCGACTCCAGCGTGGTCGGCTCACCCGAGATCGTGTTGACCGGGATGTCGTAGATGCTCAAGAGGTCGCCCTTTCACCGTGGACCCGTTCCGTTCCCAGACTACGGCTCCGCCCGCGGTGGACGGGGGCGCGTGAGCCGGTCAGAACTGGAAGACCGACCCGGTGTCCACGCGCACCGCGCACGCGTTCGGGTAGACGTGGTCGAAGGTGCGCCGCTCACCGCGCCAGCTTCCGGAGGCCGTCACGTGCACGGGCCGGTACTCGAAGGTGCACAGCGAATCCGAGTCCTGCACGGCCTGCACGTCGCCGTCGGACCGCAGCAGGTCGTCGCACGCCACCCGCGCGTTCGGGTGCGACCCGCCGGACGGCTCGCAGTGCAGGGTCGTCGACCGCACGCCCGCCTCCTCGGTGGACGTGGTCAGCACGAGCGTGGAGGAGGGGACGAGTTCCGAGCCCGCCGGGGGAGCGATCTCGTCGACCGGCAGGAAGGGGATCACCGCGGCGAAGGCCGCGAGGAAGGGGAGGGGTGCCATGCGCCCACAGTGGCGCGACCGGACCCCTGACCACGACCCAACCGGGCGGTAACACCGGATCGAGTGGTTCCGGTGACCGTTGACCAACCGGATCCGCTCGACTTGCGTCGGACGGGGGTGTGCAGACCATGATCGACTCGGCACGCTGGGGCGATGGGGACATCAAGCGTGCGCCGGGTGGCACTGGCCAGTTCGGCGGGGAACGCGGTCGAGCTCTACGACTTCCTGCTCTACGGAACGGCGTCCGCGCTGGTCTTCGACAAGCTGTTCTTCCCGTCGTTCGACCCGAGGATCGGGACGCTGCTGTCGCTGGCCACGTTCGGCGCGGGCTTCCTGGCCAGGCCGCTCGGCGGGGTGGTGATCGGGCACTTCGGCGACCGGATCGGCAGGCGGACGATGCTCGTCCTGACGCTGACCGCCACGGGGGTGTGCACGGCCCTGATCGGGGTGCTGCCGACGTACTCGTCGATCGGGCTGCTGGCCCCGGTGCTGCTGGTCCTGCTGCGGGTGGTCCAGGGGTTCTTCCTGGGCGGTGAGCAGGGCGGGGCCACGCTGATGACGGTCGAGCACTCACCACCGGGGAGGACGGGCTGGTACGGGAGCTGGACGTTCCTCGGGTCGCCGCTGGGCCTGCTGCTCGCGAGCGGGGCGATGTCGCTGGCCGTGACCGCCTCCGGTGACGACTTCCTCGTCTGGGGCTGGCGCGTCCCGTTCCTGTTCAGCCTCGTCCTGGTCGGGGTCGGGCTGTACGTGCGGCTGTCGGTGCAGGAGAGCCCGGTGTTCGAGCGGACCCGTGCGGAGGAGGGCACGGCCAAGCTGCCGGTGGTCGTCGTGCTGAAGGACCACTGGCGCACGGTGCTGCTGGGCGCCGGGGTGAACTTCGGGTTCAACATGTTCATCTTCGTGCTGGCCACGTTCGCCGCGTCGTACGCCACCCGGCAGCTGGGGATGACCCGCTCGGTCATCCTCAACGCCACGCTGATCGGCGCGTTCTCCCAGGCGGTGGCGATCCTGCTGTTCGCCCGGCTGTCGGACCGGGTGGGGAGGATGCCGGTCATGCTGGGCGGCGCTGTGTTCCTCGGCGCGTTCGCGTTCCCGATGTTCTGGCTGCTGGAAACCCGCGA
This sequence comes from Umezawaea sp., assembly GCF_057122925.1. Lineage (NCBI taxonomy): Bacteria > Bacillati > Actinomycetota > Actinomycetes > Pseudonocardiales > Pseudonocardiaceae > Umezawaea > Umezawaea sp. The sequence goes on from NZ_DBNGPQ010000083.1 coordinate 47,245, forward strand.
CCCCGCGCTCGTGGTCGTGGCGATGCTGATCGGCTTCACCGGGTCCGCGGCGATCTTCGGGCCGATGCCCGCCTACTACGCGGAGCTGTTCGGCCCGAAGATCCGCTACAGCGGTGTGTCCCTGAGCTACCAGTTGGGCGCGGTGCTGGGGGGTGGTCTGTCACCGGTCGTCGCGGCGGCGCTGCTGGGGTTGACGGCGGACCAGGCCAGCTGGCCCGTGTCGCTCTACCTGATCGGCGGGGCGCTGGTCAGCGCGGCCTGCATCGTCGCACTGGGGGAGACGATCAGCGGTCGAGCACCGAGTCGAGCACCCGCCGAACCGTAGCCGCCGGGTCGAGCACCAGGTCCGGGCTGCGCCACGCCACGACGCCGTCCGGGCGGACCAGGCTCGCGCCGCGCTCGCCGATGCCGTAGCGCGCCGAGAGCTGTCCGGAGGGGTCGGTGAGGACCGGGACCGCCACCTCGCAGTCGTTCCACGCCGGGTCGAGGGTGATCAGGGTCCAGCCCCCGCCGAAGAGGTCCACCGTGGACACGCGCAGGCCGTCGTGGTCGACCTCGACGTGCGGTGCCCGGTAGCCGGGGCGACCGGTGGGGGCGAACGGGTCCTCCGGTGAGGTGTCGTCGTCCTCCGGGAGCACGGCGGTGGAGCGGCAGGGGAAGCCGAAGCCGAGTCGCAGGTGGTCGGTCGGTTCCGGGAGGTCCGAGGTCGCCAGGTGCGGGGCGAAGCGCTCCACGTAGTTGCGGTAGGAGGTGTCGACGACCGCCCGCGCGTAGGGGTGTCGTTCTGCGTCGTAGCTGTCCAGGAGTCCTGGGCCCGCCTCGCCCTTCAGCACCGCCGCCAGCTTCCAGGCGATGTCGTAGCCGTCCTGGACGGCCGTGTTGCCGCCGAGGCCGCCGGTGGGCGGGGTGACCTTGGCCGCGTCGCCCACCAGGAAGACGCGGCCGGAGGAGAACCGGTCGGCCGTCCACGCGGCCATGTGCCAGGTGGTGATGTCGAGGATCTTCGGGTCCAGGTCCGGGACGTCGGTGGCCGTGCGGATGAGGGACGTGCAGCGGGCCTCGTCGTGGTCGGCGGTGGATTCGCCGCGCTCGGGGTGGTGTTCGACGGTGAGGACGTGGCGGCGGTCCGTGGTGAGGGAGACGAACGCGCCGGTGGAGGTGGGGTTCTGGAGGTAGAAGAGGGTGGTCCGGGCTGGATCGGTGTGGAGGGAGAGGTCGGCCTCGAAGATGATGCCGATGTGGTGGGCCAGGTGGCCAGGGCCGTGGCGTTCCACTCCCGGGGAGTCCCGGATCCTGCTCCGGTGGCCGTCCGCGGCTATGAGGTACTTGGTTCTGGTGGTGGTTGATTCGTTGGTGGTCAGGTCCAGGAGGGTGGCCGTCGTGCCGGTGTCGTCCTGGGTGAAGTGGGTCAACCGGGTGGCGAAGTGGACTTGTGCGCCTAGTGTCCTGGCCTTGGTGAGGAGGACCGTTTCCACGTGGTCCTGGGAGGCCGTGCCGAACGGGGCCGGGGAGAGGGTGGAGTGGTCCGGGGGGTTGTCGTCGGTGGCTATGGATTTGTAGACGGTTCCCTTGAGGCTTTCGGCGATCTTGATGGTGAGGGGGCCGCCGCTGCCCGCGAGCACTTCCCCCGCTGCTCCCGCTCTGGTGAGCAGTTCCATGGTTCTGGGGGTTTGGCCTGTCGCCTTGGGGTGCAGGGCGGTGGTCGGGTGTGCGGAGATCGTGCGGACCTTGATGCCCTGTCGGGCCAGGAAGAGGGTGGCTGAGAGGCCTGCCAGGCCAGCTCCTCCTACCAGGACGTCGGTGTCTTCCATAGTAAGTATCTTAGGCTCTAAGAGACTTTGTGGGCAAGAGGGCGCGTTGGGGGTAGCCGTGGGGCTGGAGGGCTCGCCAGGTGGGGTCGGGGGTGCTCGCCAGGTGGCTGCCGGTTCCAGCGCCGTGCGGCCGGCGTGGGTTAGTCCAGGGAGATCGTGGTTTTTGTTCTTGCTGATTTTTCTGCTGCTTCCAGTACTTCCAGGCCTGTTGCTGCCTCCCAGGGGGATACTGGGGTTTCCGCGTTCGCTATTGCTTGGTAGAAGGCCGGGTAGTTGCCTGGGATTGTCGGTACCGGGGTTCTTTCTTGGTCTTGTTGTAGGTGGCCCCAGGATGACGGTTGTTCTGTTCCCCAGTCGGTTGCCGGGATTTTCCCTGCTTTGAGTTGTTCTTCCTGGGGGTCCATGCCGTGTTTCACGTAGGCCGCCTCGTCGCCCAGGACTCTGAACCTGGGGCCTCGGTCTGCTGCCAGTGCGCTGGCCCAGAGGTGGGAGGTGGTGCCGTCCTGGTGGGTCAGGGCCAGGAAGGCCTCGTCCGGCGCTTGTGCTCCTGTGCGCAGTGTCCTGATTTCCGCGTAGACCTCTGCGGGGCGGCCGAAGAGGGTGAGGGCCTGGTCGATCAGGTGGGTGCCCAGGTCGTAGACGATGCTGCCCAGGTCTGCCGGGTCCCCTGATTCCTTCCAGCTCGGTTTGAGGTTCGGGCGCCAGCGCTCGAAGCGGGACTCGAAGCGGTGCACCGCGCCCAGGGCTCCCTCCGCCAGGAGTCGTCGCACGGTCAGGAAGTCGCCGTCCCACCGCCTGTTGTGGAACGGGACCAGCGTTCGTCCTCGCTCCTCCGCCAGTTCCGCCAGGGCGCGGGCTTCCGCCGCCGTGCCGGAGAAAGGTTTGTCCACCACCACGTCGAGGCCGTGTTCCAGCGCCTCGCGGGCGTGCTCGTGGTGGAAGCGGTTCGGTGTCGTGACCACCGCCAGGTCGAAGTCGCCCGTCCACACCTCGTCCACTGAGGACAGCACTCTCGTGTTCGGGTACCTCGCCCTGACCTCTGCCGCCCGGTCCGGGTTGGCGGTCACGACGGCGCTCAGTTCCAGGCCCGGTGTCGTGTTCAGGAACGGCGCGTGGAAGGCCGAGCCGCCCAGTCCGTAGCCGATCAGTGCGGTGCGCATGGCACTGAACATAGGCGTCCCACGTCGTGGACGCCCTGTTGCGAGTTCGGCACCCGGAACTACCGTCGCTGTCATGAGTCTGCTCGTGACCAGGCGGCACGTGGACCACGTGCGCGTCACCAGCATGGCCTGTCCCGGCCGCGCTTGATCCACCCCGACTCCGCACAGCCATCGAGTGAAAACCAGGAGACAGCCATGTCCGCAGACACCTCCGCCTGGTCGTTCGAGACCAAGCAGGTCCACGCCGGAGCCGGCCCCGACCCGGCGACCGGGGCCCGTGCCACGCCGATCTACCAGACGACGTCGTACGTCTTCCGCGACACCGCCCACGGCGCCGCGCTGTTCAACCTCTCCGAAGCGGGCAACATCTACACCCGCATCAACAACCCCACCCAGGACGTGCTGGAGCAGCGGGTGGCCGCGCTGGAGGGCGGGATCGCGGCCGTGGCGTTCGCGTCCGGGTCGGCGGCCGTGACGGCGACGATCCTGAACCTCGCTCGATCGGGTGACCACTTCGTCTCCAGCGCCTCGCTCTACGGCGGCACGTACAACCTGTTCCACTACACGCTGCCCAAGCTCGGCATCGAGGTCACCTTCGTGGACGACCCCGACGACCTGGAGGCGTGGCGGGCGGCGGCTCGGCCGAACACGAAGCTGTTCTTCGCCGAGACGTTGGCGAACCCGCGCGCGCACGTGCTGGACATCGCCGCGGTGGCGGGTGTCTCGCACGAGGTCGGGGTGCCGCTGGTGGTGGACAACACCGTGCCGACGCCGTACCTGGTGCGGCCGATCGAGCACGGCGCGGACATCGTGGTGCACTCGGCGACCAAGTACCTGGGCGGTCACGGCACGACCATCGCGGGCGTGGTGGTCGACGGCGGCACGTTCGACTTCGGCACGGAGCGGTTCCCGGACTTCACCGAGCCGGACCCGAGCTACAACGGCCTGCGGTACTGGCCCGCGCTGGGCCACGGCGCGTTCGCCGCGAAGCTGCGCGTGCAGCTGCTGCGCGACACGGGCGCGGCCATCGCCCCGCTGAACAGCTTCCTGATCATCCAGGGCATCGAGACGCTGTCGCTGCGCATCGACCGGCACGTGGCGAACGCGCAGGCGCTCGCGGAGTGGCTGGAGCAGCGCGACGAGGTGGAGAAGGTCCACTACGCGGGTCTGCCGTCGAGCCCGTTCCACGAGAACGCGAAGAAGTACCTGCCCAAGGGCGCTGGGGCGATCGTGTCGTTCGAGCTGCGCGGCGGCGTGGACGCGGGGCGGGCGTTCGTGGACGGCACCGAGCTGTTCAGCCAGCTCGCGAACATCGGCGACGTCCGCAGCCTGATCGTCCACCCGGCCAGCACCACGCACAGCCAGCTTGCCCCCGAGGAGCAGGTCACGACGGGTGTCACGCCGGGTCTGGTGCGGCTGTCGGTCGGCATCGAGGGCGTCGAGGACCTCAAGGCCGACCTGGAGGCGGGGTTCCGCGCGGCGAAGTCCGCTCTGTGACCACTGGTGGAAAGACCCCTCGTGCCGCCGGCGGGTGGCGCGAGGGGGACCCCGCCGGGCGGCGGCTCTGGTACTCCCACGACGGCCCGCTGGCCGGGCTCCCCGCCGTGCGGCTCGCCTACGAGACGTGGGGGACGCTCAACGCGGACCGCTCCAACGCGGTCCTGGTCGAGCACGCCCTCACCGGCGACAGCCACGTGGCAGGCGTGGCGGAACCGGGTCACCCCACCCCCGGCTGGTGGGACGCGCTGGTCGGGCCGGGCAGGCCGCTGGACCCGGCGCACTGGTTCATCGTCGTCCCGAACGTGCTGGGCGGGTGCCAGGGCAGCACCGGCCCGCTGTCCACCGCCCCCGACGGGCGGCCGTGGGGCAGCAGGTTCCCCCTGGTGACCGCCCGCGACCAGGTCGCGGCGGAGGTGGCGCTGGCCGACGCGCTCGGCGTCGACTCCTGGGCCGCCGTCCTCGGCGGTTCCATGGGCGGGATGCGGGCGCTCGAATGGGCGGTCGGCCACCCGGACCGGCTGGGGGCGTTGCTGCTGCTGGCGTGCCCGGCGGCGGCGTCCGCCGAGCAGATCGCGCTGGCGTCGACCCAGATCCACGCCGTCCGCGCCGATCCGCTGCTGGGCCTGGGGATCGCCCGCCGGATCGCGCACATCAGCTACCGCACCGAGGCGGAGCTGGCCACCCGGTTCGGTCGGGAGCCGCAGGGCGACGGCAGGTTCGCCGTCGAGTCCTACCTGGACCACCACGCCGACAAGCTGGTCCGCCGCTTCGACCCGGACAGCTACGTCGTCCTCACCGAGTCGATGAACAGCCACGACGTGGGCCGCGACCGCGGCGGTGTGCGGTCCGCGCTGCGCCGCGTCACCGCTCGCACGATCGTCGCGGGCGTCGACACCGACCGGCTGTTCCCCCTCACCCAGCAGGAGGAGCTCGCCGCGGGCATCACCACCGCCGACGACCTGCGGGTCGTCACGTCGGACCACGGCCACGACGCGTTCCTCATCGAGTCCGACCAGGTGGGCGCGCTGGTGCGGGAACTGCTGCCGGCGCGGGTGCCCTCCGGCGCGTGACCGGAGAGCACCCGCCGAGGGCTAGAAACCGGCCGTGATGCGGGAGAACTCCCAGTCGGACTGGGCGATGCCGCTGCACGCCGCGGTCACGCCGCCGCCGGGGCAGCCCCGGTCGCGGTTCACCGACCAGAACGCGAGCCTGCCGAGGCCGTTGGTCTTCGACCAGTCGCGGATGGCGGTCCACGCCGCCACCGACGTCATCTCCTGCTGGTCGGACAGCCCGTTCATGCCGGAGATGCCGACGTGGTTGAACGCCACCGCGTCCGACCAGCCGAACGTGGCCCTGAGCTTGTCCTTCAAGCCGGTGGCCGCGTTGATCGTGTCGGTCTGGACGTCGGCGCTGCCGAAGTCGAACGGCATGATCGTGAACACGTCGATGCCCGCGTCCAGCGCCTTCGCCCGCTCGACCAGGCGACCGCCGTAGAAGTTCGGGCCGGTCGTCGTGGTGCCGAACGTGACGATGGTCTGGATGCCGGGGTTGTTCTGCTTGACGATCCTCAACGCCGTGAGGATGCGGTCCTGCACGACCTCGTTCTCGAACTCGTCGGTGTTCTCGATGTCGATGTCGATCGCCTTCAGGCCGTAGGCGTCGATGACCTTCTGGTAGGCGCCCGCGAGCAGTTCGGGGGTCGCGCAGTTCGGGCCGAGCTTGTTGCCGCTCCAGCCGCCGAAGGACGGGACGATGTCGCCGCCGTTCGCGCGGATCTCGGCGATGGCCGCCGCGTCGGCGCTGCCCGCCAGCGGTCGGCTGCCGTCCCACGCCGGGTTGCAGCCGCCCGAGGACAGGATGAACGCCATCGTGAACCACTTGACGCCGGTGGCCTGCATGACGGTGGTCGGGCTCGGCGGGTTGCCCCAGCCCACGTACAGGTACGGGGCCGCGGTCCTGGTGCCGTTCGACGGGTCCTCGCCGCCGGGCAGGGTGGTGGCGGAGACCTGGTTGCTGGCGCCGGAGGTGTTGCCCGCGGCGTCGCGCGCCTTGACCGTGAACGAGTAGGCCGTGCCTCCGGTCAGGCCGCTGACCGTGGCCGAGGTGCCGGTGGAGGTCGTGGCGAGCGAGCCGCCCCGGTAGACGTCGTAGCCGACGACGCCGACGTTGTCGGTGGCCGCGTTCCAGGTCAGCGACACGGAGTTCTTCGTGGTCCCGGTGGCGGAGAGGCCCGCGGGAGCGCTCGGAGCGGTCGTGTCGCCGCCACCGCCGCCGGTGCAGGGAGCGCCGTTGACGGTGCAGTTGAGCGGCGAGCCCGAGCCGGTGCCGGTGAGGCCGAAGCCCGCCTGGGCGCCGACGCCGACGCTGCCGTTGTAGTCCTTGTTGACGGCCACGTAGTGGTCGCCGGACCGGGTGACGACCGCGTCCCAGTGGCTCGTGACGGCGCTGCCGGACGGCATGTCGAACTCGACGCGCCAGCCGTTCAGGGTGCTGGCACCGTTGTTCGCGACGGTGAACCTGGCTTCGAAACCGGTTCCCCAATCGCCCGTCTTGGTGAAGGTGGCGGTGACGCCCGTGGCCGCTGACGCGGTCGGGGACGTCAGCGTCGCCACTGTCAGGGCGCTGATCGAAAGCAGCGCGCCGAAGCGGAATTTCATTGTTCTCCCTGATGGAGAGGTGGCGGGTGCAGGGTGACCGTCCACTCGACCTCGGGAACGTCCGGGCTGGTCAGCAAGAGACACTGGTCTGGACCACCGCACGTGTCAAGGGCGCGCACCGGTCATCGGCGCATTTCCGCAGGCACGACCGGGACAATTTTTCACGAACGTGAACAGGCGTGCGGAACAAATGGGGAATCCAGGGCGCCCGGTGTTGCCAATTCTCGGGGATCAGGCCGCGTTCGCGAGGACCGCGTCATTCCTCCAGCGACGTGGTGATCCAGTCCGGCACGTCCAGGTCGCGCGTCTGGCACTCGGCGGCGAGCTTCACCGTCCAGCGCAGCGCCTGGAGCACGACGGTCGCCAGCTCCTGCGGCGCGCCGTTCGTGAGCGCGATCTCGATCTGCTCGGCGGCGGCCTCCTCGTCGCCGTGCACCTCGGCCAGCAGCGTCCTGATCGCGGTCCGCACGGGCGGGTCCGCGTCGTCGATCGGGACCTCCTGCCCGTCCTCGTCGAAGACCTGCATCTTCACCGGGGTGGCGCCGCCCGACCCGAGCGCCGCGACCATGCCGCTGCACTCGGAGAACAGCAGCAGCACGAGCTCCCTGATCTCCTCGTTGCCCTCGGGCGACCCGCTGAGGTAGCCGGTGACGAGGTCGACCGCGACAGCGTCCTCCCCGACCTTGGCCGCGGCCAAGGCCTCGCCGGCCACGGCCGTCAGCCGGGACCAGCGATCCGGATCATGCTGCGAGGTCATCCCACCATCTTTCAACACGTCGGCCCTCGGCGCGGGCCGCCCTTCGTCTGCCCCACTGCCTACCGGTTGGTGATCGGGTGCCGCAATGCCCAATGGCCCACAGGTCCGGGTGATACCGGGGTATGTCACCCCACGGAGGCACGACCGGCACGGCCCTCCGCCCTAGCATCGGCTGGTGATCCGCTCCTTGCTCCAGGTCGTGGCCCTGCGGGACCACACACCGGCACTCGGGAACCTGCCCGTCCGCCTCCGGCGGCCGGGTGTGGCGGTGATCATGCTCTACGCCGTCGTGGTCGCCGTCGTGGCCAGCGCGGACTACGTTCGCCTCCACGAGCCGGACGGCGTCTGGCCCGTGTACTTCGCGGTCATCACGGGCTCGTACGCGCTGCTGGTCCGCTCCCCGCTGACCGGCTGGCGGGTCGCGACGATAGGTCTGTTCATCGACGTGTCGGCGCACGGCTCGGCCGCTCCCGTGCTCAACGGCTGGCAGTGGTGCTTCTACCTGCCCACCGTCGTCGGTGTCGCCCTGCTCTACTCGCGGCCCGTCGTGGTCACCGCGGGCTGGCTCACGCTGGGGCTGCTCGGCATCGCGGGGGCGATGAAGGGCGTCAGCTTCTACCCGGAGACGGCGATCGTGCTGGGCCTGGTCCTGCTGGTCGGGTACGCCTTCGGCTCCAGGGGCCGGGTCGAGGCGGAGATCGAGCGGGAGCGCGCGGAGAAGGGCGCGCTCGTGGAGCGGGCGCGCATCGCCCGCGAGATGCACGACGTCGTGGCCCACCACATGTCGATGGTGGTCGTGCGCTGCGAGACCGCCCCCTACCGGATCGCCGACCTGCCCGAGGCCGGTGTCCGGGAGTTCGCGGAGCTCGGCGCCGCGGCCCGCGAGGCGATCACGGACATGCAGCGGCTGCTCGGGGTGCTGCGCAGCGCGGGCCAGCGGGCCGACCGGGAGCCGCAGCCGGGGATCGCGCAGATCGCCGACCTGGCCGCCCGCGCGTCAGCCTCGGTCGAGGTGCCCTCGCTGGACGTGCCGGAGTCCGTCGGGCTGACGGCGTACCGGGTCGTCCAGGAAGCGCTGACCAACGCCGCCCGCCACGCGCCCGGCGGAGCGGTGTCGGTGGTGCTGCGGGTGGTGGACGGCTCGCTGGAGGTCCTCGTGCGCAATACTCGGGGCGGCGCGTCCCTCGGCGGTGGTGGCGGGCACGGGCTCACCGGGATGAAGGAGCGCGTCGCGGTGCACGGAGGGTCGATCACCGCCTCGCCGTCCGGTGACGGCGGGTTCGAGGTGCGGGCGCTGATTCCGCTGGGGGACGAGTGATCAGGGTGCTCGTGGTCGACGACCAGGAGATGGTGCGCGAGGGCTTCGCCGCGCTGCTGGCCGCGCAGGAGGACATCGAGGTCGTCGGGTCGGCCGGGGACGGCGTCGCCGCGGTGGCGGCGGTGCGGCGGCTGCTGCCGGACGTGGTGCTGATGGACATCCGGATGCCGGAGCTGGACGGGCTGGGCGCCACGCGGCTGCTCGCCGCCGAACCGCACCCGGTGAAGGTGCTGGTGCTGACCACGTTCGACCTGGACGACTACGTCTACGAGGCGCTGAGGGCAGGCGCCAGCGGGTTCCTGCTCAAGCACGCGCCCGCGCGGGAGCTGCTCGACGCGGTGCGGGTCGTGGCGCGCGGGGAGGCGCTGCTGGCGCCGTCGATCACCAAGCGGCTGATCGAGGACTTCGTGAAGTCCAGGCCCGCGCAGGGGGTTCGGCCCCGCGCGCTGTCCTCGCTGACCGAGCGGGAGACGGAGGTGCTGAGGCTGATCGCGCAGGGGCTGTCGAACGGGGAGATCGCCGGGCACCTGTTCGTCGCCGAGCAGACGGTGAAGACCCACGTGGGTCGGGTGCTGATGAAGCTGGGCCTGCGCGACCGGGCCCAGGCCGTGATCGCGGCGTACGAGAGCGGGCTCGTCGTACCGGGGTAGTGGGCCCGCGGGGTGATGATCCCGTCGGCGTGGTCTTCGTAGTTTTCGGCCATGTCCAAGGTGATCGCCCTCGTGGCCGCGCTGCTGGTCGTGGTGTCACCGGTGTCCGCCGGTGCCGTCGCGCAGACCGAACCCGAGTTCCCCGCCGACGTGCGCGTGCTGCGGTTCGAGCCCGCAGGCCGGGGACGGCTCGTGGTGGCGCTGGGCGATCTCCCGCGCGCCCGGCACGTCGCGGTGGTGGTGCCGGGGTCCGATGTGGACGTTCGGAGGTTCGGCAGGCTGCTGGCTGTGGCCCGCGCCGTGCACACGGCCGCGGGTCGGGACGACGTGGCCGTGGTCGCGTGGCTCGGGTACGACACGCCCGAGGGGCTGGGGATCGACGCCGCCACCGGCGGTCTGGCGCGGGCCGGGGCCGAGGAGCTGTCGTCGTTCGTGCGCGGGCTGCCCGCCGCGCACGTGTCGTTGCTGTGCCACAGCTACGGGTCGGTGGTGTGCGCGTCGGCCGACCTGGGCGGCGTGGGGGACGTCGTGTTCACCGGCAGTCCGGGCGTTCGGGCGTCGTCGGTGGCGGAACTCCGCACGGGTGCGCGGGTGTGGGCCGCGCGGTCGTCCGGCGACTGGACGGGGTGGGTGCCGAAGGTGCGGGTGGGGGACCTCGGGCACGGCACCGACCCGGCGGCGCCGGAGTTCGGGGCGCGGGTGTTCCCCGCCGGGGACGGGAGCCACGACGAGTACTACCGGGCGGGAGGGGTCGCGCTGGGGGAGATCGTGCGGATCGTGACGGGGGAGGGGCGATGAGGCGGCGCTGGTGGCGCGAGCTGCTCGCGGACGTGCTGACCGGTCTGGTGCTGGCCGGGTACTGGCTGGCGGCCTGCGGGGCGGGTGGCGCGGCCGGGGTCCGGGCGGGTCAGGCCGGGGTCCGGGCCGGTCGGGCGGGTCAGGCCGGTCAGGCGGGTCAGGCCGGTCGGGCCGGTTGGGCGGCTCGGGGTTCTGGCGGGTCGTACGGGGTGGGCGGGTCGGGATCGAGGTCGGGCGGATCCAGTGGATCAGGTGGATCGGGTTCGGACGGGTCCGGTGGGTCAGGTGGGTCGGGTTCGGGCGGGGCGAGCGGGTCAGGCGGGTCGGGGTTCGGAGGTGGACGGTGAGCGGTCGTGATCCCGTCGTCGACACGGTGCGGGCCATCGCCGTGGTGGGGGTGGTCGTCGGGCACTGGCTGGTGACCGCGACGGTCGCCGGGGTCGACGGGGTGGGCATCGACAGCCCGCTGCGGACCCTGCCGGGGTTCGTGCCGGTGACGTGGGTGCTCCAGACGTTGGGCCTGTTCTTCTTCGTCGGCGGGTTCGGGGCGGCGCGGTCCCGGTCGTCCCTGCTCGGCCGGGTGCGGCGCGTCGTGGTGCCCGTCCTGCTGCTGCTCGGGTTCTGGGTGGTGGTGCTGGGCGGGCTGTGGTTCCGGGGGTTGCCGCAGGTCACCCTGCTGTCGGTGGTGCACCTGGTGACCACGCCGCTGTGGTTCCTCGGGGTCTACCTGCTGCTGTCCGCGATGACGCCGGTGTTCCGGCTGCTGGACCGCGTTCTCGGTGTGGCGGCCGTGGCGCCGCCGGTGCTGCTGGTCGTGCTGCTGGACGTGCCCGCGGTGAACGTCGTCGCCGTGTGGTGGGCCGCCTGGCAGTTCGGGATCGTCGTCGCGCGGGTGGGTGCGCGGCGGTGGTGGGGCGTGGTGCCCGCGCTCGTCGGGGCGGTGGCCTTCGCGGTGCTGGTGCGGTACGGCGGGTACCCGGCCAGCGCCGTCGGGGTGCCGGGGGAGCGGTCGAACCTGGCCCCGCCGTCGGCTGCGGCGCTGGCGCTGGCGTTCACGCAGATCGGGGTCGTGCTGCTGGTGCGGCCGGTGTTCCTCCCGCGCTTCGTCGCGTGGGTGAACCGGCGCGCGCTGCCGATCTTCCTGGTGCACCAGAGCGCGCTGCTGGCCGTGACGTTGGTCGGGTCGGCGTTCGGGCCGCTGCCGGGGCTGCTCACCGAGCCCGACGGGCTCGCCTGGCTAGGCGAGCGCCTCCTCTGGCTCCCGGTGTTCGGCCTGGTGACTTGGGTGCTGCTTCGCGACCGCCGCGAGCAGCGCGAGGCAGATCGTGCTGACGTGCAGGACCACGCCGAGGGTGTTCGGCTCCAGGACGAGCAGCGGGGGGACGCAGGCGGTGGCGGCCAGGAGCCACGACGTCCGGCCGTGGCAGGTGCCCGCGCGGGCCGCGTGCAGCAGGTACCAGCCCAGCAGGAGGTGGATGAGGTTCTGGAGCGGGTCGACCTGGAGGACGATCAGGGTGGCGCTGGTGCCCGCGAACCCCGTGACGACGAAGCCGAGCACGCCGAACGCGCCGAACGCGACCCCCAGCGTGGCGGCCAGCCGGGAGCGGTGGGACTCCGCTGACGTCCAGTGGAAGACGGGGAACAGCGACGCGTGGCGCTCGAAGCGGTGGAACAGGAGCAGGACGGGCAGCAGGAGCAGCACCAGCACCGCCAGCCACCGCGGGCGGGCGAGCCAGTCCGCGACGGTGAACGCGGCGGCGGTCGGCGCGTCCAGCAGGCCGAGGACGCCCACCACGGCCGCGAGGATCGTCAGGTAGCCGAGGTAGACGGTCATGGGGGCGGTGCGGGCGAACATGACGACGTTCCACTGGTGCCTGCCCGCGAGCCACACCGTCGCGCGGTCGCGCAGGAGCGTCACCAGGCAGATCTGGCCGAGGCCCAGCACCAGCAGGCACACGGTGGGCGGGCTGAGGTTGGAGCCGACCTCGCCGGGCATCGCCATCATCGTGCGCGGGTAGCCGCCGTAGGTGATCAGGCCGAGCAGCGCGGGCACCGTGACCGACGCGAGCACGCCGAGGACCTTGCGGGAGATCCGGCGGAGCGTGCCGTCGGCGTAGAAGAACCCGAGCTGCTGGAGGAGGAGCGCGCCGAGGAGCAGGTTGAGGTAGCCGCCGGTGCGCCACTCGAAGATGACCCGGACGCCGTCGACCGAGGCCATGACGACCAGCAGGACCAGCGGGGTGCCCAGGCGCAGCTGGCGGTGCAGCCACGCCATCAGCGGCGTCGCGGCCACCGCGACGAGGTAGACGCCCAGGAACCACAGCGGGTGCGCGATGAGCCTGCCGAACGCCTCCACGCGGACCTTGGGGACGTCCAGCAGCTCCAGCGGGAGCGGGAGCACCAGCCAGGCCAGGATGAACGCCAGCACCGGGCGCAGCAGCCACGCGATCCGGCTCGACAGGTACCTGCCGTAGCCGCCGTGGTGCGCCGTGACCTCCTGCCAGGCGAGCAGGTTCGCGTGGCCGCCCGCGAAGAAGAAGATCGGGACGGCCTGGAGGACCCAGGTCAGCAGCCACAGCCAGTTCGCGCTCACGCCCGCCCAGTGCATGACGGTGAGGACGGACTGGCCCAGCACGACCAGACCGAGGCTGGCGAGGCGGAGGAACGTGGCGTAGCGGTCCTGGGCGGCCGGTCGCGGCGTGAACTCGGCGGTGTGCGGCGCGGTGGGCCCGCGCTTGCGACCGGGGAGGCGGGCGAGCAGGAGGAAGACCACCACGGCGCTGCCGAAGCCCCACGCCAGGACCGGCTCGTGGCCGGGCGGACCCCAGCGCTGGCGCCACGAGTTGAAGCTCAGGCCGCCCGCGTAGAGCTGGGCCACGGCGTGGCACTGGGTCTCCGCGCCCCTCGGGTTCGCCCGGCACTGGGCGTGCATGTCCTCGGAGAGCTGGACGTCGATGGACTTGCGCGCCGCGGGACCGAGGGGTTGGCCCTTGCTCTCGGCGTAGCGGAGGAGGTCGTAGCCGAGGTCGTGGGCCTTGCAGGCGAGGCTGAAGTCCCACTCGGTCTCACCGGCCGGGCCCGAGCACTCGCCGGTGGGGTGGACGGCCCTTCGGGTGCCGTCCGGGGTGGTGAGGGTCCTCGGGTTGCGACCCTGGACCTGGCCGAAGTCCTCGGGGAAGTCGTCGAGGGGGTCGTGCGTGCGGGACGGGTTGGTCATCGAGTGCACGGCTCTGGCCGCTGCCGCGACGTCCGGGCTGAGGGGGCGGTCGTCGGTGGCGCCCGCTGGGCGGGACGCGATGACGCCGCAGACGAAGACGACCAGCGCCACCACCACGAAGCGGAACCACGCGGGTAAGCGGGAGAGCAGCCGGATTCCCGGCCACCCTCCGGTGTCGGTTGCGGTGCTGGTTGCCGGTGCTTCACCCATTGGCTGGTTAGGTTACGGAATGACAACGCTGTGTGGCCAGTCGGAGGTTTAAGGGCTGGTGGGAGGGGGTGTGGTGGTTCGGGTGGAGGCGAAATGGGGCGCGGGTGGCTGCGGGGTGTGGGCGGCTGTGGGTCCGGGGGGCCCGCCAAGTCTGCGGGGCTGGGGGTGCTCGCCAAGTGGCTGCCGGTTCCAGCGCGGTGCGGCCGATGTGACACGGGGCCCCTCTCGTGGGCCTTGATCGGGCCGCAAGGGCAGTCCGAAAGCCTGCCCGATCATCAACTTCAAGGCTCAAAACCCCAAGTCGCATCGGCCACGTTCCGTGGCCGGCCAGGTTGGGTTGGATGGTGTGCTGGGTTTTTGCCCGTGCGCTCTACAGGGCGGCTGTGGTGGTGGTTTCTTCCAGGGCTCCGGCTGTTGTCAGGGAGGCCAGGGCCATGCGGGTCAGCAGTGCCGCCATCTGCGCGCGGTCCAGGTGGGCGCTGTGCGGGGTGCTGTTGATCAGGCCGAAGACCGCGTGGGCCGCTGCTCTGGCCGTTGGTTCGTCCGCGTTCTCCACCGTGTGCTGGATGGTGTCCACCCAGACCTCCACGTAGCGGCGTTGCAGCGCTCTGACCCGTCGCCTGTCCGGGTCGGTGAGGTTCGCCAGGTTTCTGATCTGCACGGTGATGAGCGCCGGGTCGTCCAGGGCGAAGTCGACGTGCCAGCCGACCAGGGCGCGGAGTGCGTCGTCCGGGTTGGTGGAGGCCTCCACGCGCTTCTGGCCGCCTTCCAGGAGGCGTTCGCTGATCGACGTGAGCATCTCGCCCAGCATCGCGTCCTTGCTGCGGAAGTGCCGGTACAGGGCCGGGCCGGAGATGCCTACCGCGGCGCCGATGTCGTCGATGCCCACGCCGTGGAAGCCGTGGCGGGCGAAGAGCTCGGCCGCGGCGGTGAGGATCTGTTCGCGGCGGGTCGGTTTGGCTGGGGCGGTGTCCGGCACGGGGACCATCCTAGGACCTGGGTGTTAGCGAACGTGAACCTCGGCTGGTGCCCGGTTGGGGTGGCGGGTGTTTTCTAGATCAATTCACGGTTCGTTAACTCTTGACTCGATCTATTTATATAGGTGTACCTGGTGGTAACAATCGTTGTGTTCGGCATCACATCCTGCGTGGCTTCTCCTGGGGAGACCTCGATGCGCCCTGCTCGGTTGTTGGCTGTGGCGGCAATGGCCGCCGCCGCTGTCCTGTCCAGTGTTCTACCTGCGGCTGCTGCCCCTGCGGCGGTCAACTACGTTGCTCTCGGTGACTCCTACTCGTCCGGTCTCGGCACGGGTTCGTACATTTCCTCCAGTGGGTCCTGCAAGCGCAGCAACTATTCCTACCCGGCGTTGTGGGCGGCTGCGCATTCGGTCACGTCATTCACCTTTGTGGCCTGTTCCGGTGCTCGAACGGGTGATGTTCTCGCCAACCAGGTCGGCTCGCTGTCGGCGTCCACGACGTTGGCGTCCATCTCAATTGGTGGGAACGACGCCGGGTTCACCGACGTGATCACGACCTGCACGTTCGGGTCGGACCAGGACTGCGTGAACCGGACGAACACGGCGAAGGCCTACGCGCAGAACACGCTGCCGGGGCTGCTCGACACCGTGTACGCGCAGATCCGCGGCCGGGCGCCGTCGGCGAAGGTCGTGGTGCTCGGGTACCCGCGCATGTACAAGGTCCCCGGTTCGTGCAGCGTGGGGCTCAGCGACACCAAGCGGGCGGCGATCAACTCGGCGTCCGACGTGCTGGCGGGTGTGATCTCCGCGCGGGCGGGGGCGAAGTCGTTCTCGTACCAGGACGTGCGGGGTGCGTTCAGCGGGCACGAGATCTGCTCCGGGGACTGGTGGCTGAACAGCCTCAGCTTCCCGGTGGACGAGTCCTACCACCCGAACCGCAACGGCCAGCGGCTCGGTTACCTGCCCGCCCTGACGGCGGTCACTGGCTGAGACGGGGGAGTCCGGCGGTCCGCTCGGGCTGCCGGGCTCCCACCCTCCTGGGGTGCTGCGCGAGCCCGGTGGACGGGCCTGTTAACAGCCGCTAACATCAGTGTGGTTAACGGCTGCTAACTACTGTCGCGAGGAGCCCATGGACGCCCCCGTCCTGCGTACCGCCGCCGATCCGTCCGGTGAGGCGTTCCAGCGCTACGCGAAGGAGCACGCCACCCTCGTCGACGAGCTGCGGGCGAAGCTCGCGAAAGCCGGGCGGGGTGGGCCGGAGAAGTCGCGGGAGCGGCACGTGGCGCGCGGGAAGCTGCTGCCGCGCGACCGGGTGGACGCGCTGGTCGACCCCGGTTCGCCGTTCCTGGAGCTGTCGCCGCTGGCGGCGGACGGGATGTACGGCGACGAGGCACCGGCCGCGGGCATCATCACCGGGGTCGGGCGGGTGTCCGGGCGCGAGTGCGTCGTCGTCGCCAACGACGCGACGGTCAAGGGCGGCACGTACTACCCGGTGACGGTGAAGAAGCACCTGCGCGCGCAGGAGGTGGCGCTGCACAACAACCTCCCCTGCCTCTACCTGGTGGACTCCGGCGGGGCGTTCCTGCCCCGGCAGGACGAGGTGTTCCCGGACCGCGACCACTTCGGGCGGATCTTCTTCAACCAGGCGACGATGTCGAGCCGCGGGATCCCGCAGATCGCCGCGGTGCTCGGGTCGTGCACCGCGGGCGGTGCGTACGTGCCCGCGATGAGCGACGAGGCCGTGATCGTGCGGAACCAGGGGACGATCTTCCTCGGCGGTCCGCCGCTGGTGAAGGCCGCCACCGGTGAGGTGGTCACGGCCGAGGACCTGGGTGGCGGCGACCTGCACTCGCGGACGTCCGGCGTGACCGACCACCTGGCCGACGACGACCCGCACGCGTTGCGGATCGTGCGGTCGATCGTGAGCACGTTCGGGCCTCGGGCCCCGCGGCCGTGGGAGGTCGAGCCGAGCGAGGAGCCCGCCGTCGACCCGGCGCAGCTCTACGGCGTCGTCCCGACGGACAGCCGGACGCCGTACGACGTGCGCGAGGTGATCGCGCGGATCGTGGACGGCAGCCGGTTCCAGGAGTTCAAGAAGGAGTACGGCTCGACGCTGGTCACGGGGTTCGCCCGCATCCACGGGCACCCGGTCGGCATCGTGGCGAACAACGGGATCCTGTTCGGCGAGTCGGCCGTGAAGGGCGCGCACTTCATCGAGCTGTGCGACCAGCGGTCGGTGCCGCTGGTGTTCCTCCAGAACATCTCCGGCTTCATGGTCGGGCGCGAGTACGAGGCGGGCGGGATCGCCAAGCACGGCGCGAAGATGGTGACCGCCGTGGCGTGCGCGCGGGTGCCGAAGTTCACCGTCGTCATCGGCGGCTCGTTCGGCGCGGGCAACTACTCGATGTGCGGGCGGGCGTACTCGCCGCGCTACCTGTGGATGTGGCCGAACGCGCGCATCTCCGTGATGGGCGGCGAGCAGGCCGCGTCGGTGCTGGCGACGGTGCGGCGCGACCAGCTCGGCGACGAGTGGTCGGCGGAGGACGAAGAGGCGTTCAAGGCGCCGATCCGCCAGCAGTACGAGGACCAGGGCAACCCGTACTACTCCACGGCCCGGCTGTGGGACGACGGCGTGATCGACCCGATGGACACCCGCCAGGTGCTCGGGCTCGCGCTGTCGACGGCGGCGAACGCGCCGCTGGACCCGGTCTCCTACGGCATCTTCCGGATGTGAGCGGCATGTTCGACAGCGTTCTGGTGGCCAACCGCGGCGAGATCGCGGTTCGGGTGGTGAGGGCCCTGCGAGGGCTGGGGATCCGGTCGGTCGCGGTGTACAGCGACGCGGACGCCGACGCGCGGCACGTGCGCGAGGCCGACGCGGCGGTGCGGATCGGGCCCGCTTCGGCGCGGGAGAGCTACCTCTCGATCGAGCGGATCGTGGAGGCCGCGCTGGCCACGGGGGCGCAGGCCGTGCACCCCGGCTACGGCTTCCTGGCGGAGAACGCGGAGTTCGCCCGCGCGTGCGAGAAGGCCGGGCTGGTCTTCATCGGACCGAGCCCCGACGCGATCGAGGCGATGGGCGACAAGATCCGCGCGAAGCTGACCGTGCGGGCGGCGGGCGTGCCGGTCGTGCCGGGGCGCACCGAACCAGGCATGAGCGACGACGCGCTGGTGGAAGCCGCTCAGGAGATCGGGTTCCCGGTGCTGCTCAAGCCGTCCGCCGGTGGTGGCGGCAAGGGCATGCGGCTGGTGCACGAGGCGTCGGCGCTGCGCGACGCCATCGAGTCGGCCCGTCGGGAGGCGCGCGGCTCGTTCGGCGACGACACGCTGCTGATCGAGCGGTTCGTCACCAACCCCCGGCACATCGAGATCCAGGTGCTGGCCGACGCGCACGGCGGCGCCGTGCACCTGGGCGAGCGCGAGTGCAGCCTCCAGCGGCGGCACCAGAAGATCATCGAGGAAGCGCCGTCGCCGCTGCTGGATGCGGAGACCCGTGCCGCGATGGGGCAGGCGGCCGTGGACGCCGCGAAGTCCGTCGGCTACCTGGGCGCGGGGACGGTCGAGTTCATCGTCGACGGCACGTCCGGCGACTACTTCTTCATGGAGATGAACACCCGGCTCCAGGTCGAGCACCCGGTCACCGAGCTGGTGACCGGCGTCGACCTGGTGGAGTGGCAGCTCAGGGTGGCGTCCGGCGAGCCGCTGGACTTCACCGGGGTGCCGCTGACCGGGCACGCGGTCGAGGCCCGCATCTACGCCGAGGACCCGGCGCGCGGCTTCCTGCCGACCGGCGGCGAGGTGCTCGTGCTGCACGAGCCCGAGGACGTGCGGGTCGACTCGGCGCTCCAGGTGGGGTTGCGCGTCGGCAGCGACTACGACCCCATGCTGGCCAAGGTGATCGCGCACGGCCGCACCCGCGAGGAGGCGCTGCGCAAGCTGCACGCCGCGCTCGGGCGGACCGTGCTGCTCGGCGTCACCACGAACATCCCGTTCCTGCGGGCGCTGCTGTCCGATGTGGACGTTCGGGCCGGGCGCCTGGACACCGGGCTGGTCGAGCGGAAGCTCGACGAGCTGGTGACCCACGAGGTGCCGGACGAGGTGCTGGCCGCGGCGGCGCTGGAGCGGCAGCTGGCCCTGGCGGGCCGGGGCACCGATCCGTGGGACCAGGTCGGGGGTTGGCGGGTGGGCGAGCACGCGTGGACGACGCTGCGCGTCGACGTCGCGGGCCGCGAGACCACCGAGGTGCGGGTCCGCGGGGCTGAAGTGGTCGTGGGCGGCGGTGAACCGGTGCGCACCCGCGCCGAGGTCCGGGGCGGCGACCTGGTCGTCGACACGCGGCGGTACGCGATGGCCCGTGACGGTCACGTGCTGTGGCTCGGGTCCGAGGGCCGGTCGTGGGCGTTGACCGAGACCGAACCCCTGGAGTCGACCGGGAAGGCGGGCGCGAGCGCCGCCGGACCGGTCACCAGCCCGATGCCCGGCACCGTCCTGGTCGTCCGAGCCGCCACCGGGGACGAGGTCGTCGCAGGCCAAGCGCTGTTCGTGGTCGAGGCCATGAAGATGGAGCACACCGTCGTCGCACCCGTCGACGGCGTGCTCGCCGAAGTGAACGTCCAGGCGGGCCAACAGGTCGCGCTGGACCAGACCCTAGCCGTCGTAGTCCCCCACCAGGAGTGACCGATGTTGGACTTCCGCCTCGATGAGGAATACGAAGCGCTGCGCAAGACCGTCGAGGAGTTCGCCCGCGAGGAGGTCGCCCCCGTCATCGGAGACCTCTACGAGCGCAACGAGTTCCCGTACGAGATCGTCGCCAAGATGGGGCGCATGGGCCTGTTCGGCCTGCCGTTCCCCGAGGAGCACGGCGGCATGGGCGGCGACTACTTCGCCCTCTGCCTGGCGCTGGAGGAACTGGCCCGCGTCGACTCCTCGGTCGCGATCACGCTGGAGGCCGGTGTCTCGCTCGGCGCCATGCCGGTGTTCCGCTTCGGCACGGACGAGCAGCGCGCGCGGTGGCTGGAGAAGATGTGCTCCGGTGAGGTGCTCGGCGCGTTCGGCCTGACCGAGCCCGGCGGCGGCAGCGACGCGGGCGCCCTGCGCACCACCGCGAAGCTGGAGGACGGACACTGGGTCCTCAACGGCACCAAGGCGTTCATCACCAACTCCGGCACCGACATCACCGGCCTGGTGACCGTGGCCGCCGTGACCGGCACCAAGCCCGACGGCCGCAAGGAGATCTCGGCCATCATCGTGCCGTCCGGCACGCCGGGCTTCAGCGTGTCGAAGAAGTACTCCAAGGTCGGCTGGAACGCCTCCGACACCCGTGAGCTGTCGTTCGTCGACTGCCGCGTGCCCGAGGCCAACCTGCTCGGCACCAGGGGCCGCGGCTACGCGCAGTTCCTCCAGACCCTCGACGAGGGCCGCATCGCCATCGCGGCGCTCGGCGTCGGGCTGGCGCAGGGGTGCGTCGACGAGTGCCTGAAGTACGTGGGCGAGCGCGAGGCGTTCGGCCACAAGATCGGCGAGTACCAGGCGATCAAGTTCAAGATCGCCGACATGGAGGTGCGCACGTACAACGCGCGCCTCGCGTACTACGCGGCGGCGGCGAAGATGCTGCGCGGCGAGCCGTTCAAGAAGGAGGCGGCCATCGCCAAGCTCGTCTCGTCGGAGGCGGCGATGGACAACGCCCGCGAGGCCACGCAGATCTTCGGCGGGTACGGGTTCATGAACGAGTACCCGGTCGGTCGCTTCTACCGCGACGCGAAGATCCTGGAGATCGGTGAGGGCACCAGTGAGGTGCAGCGCATCCTGATCGCGCGCGAATTGGGTCTGTGACTGCTGTCGCAGGTCGGTGGTGTGGTCGCGGTGTGGTCGCGGTGGTCCAGTTGCGGTGGTGTGGTCGATGTGACTTGGGGCCCCTCTTTTTGGCGCTCGTCGGGAAAAAACGGCAGGTGGAAAGCTTGCCGCCCGACAAATCTTAGCGCCAAAAACCCCAAGTCACATCGACCGCGCAATGCGAGAAGTGAAAAGCGCTCAGCCCACCAATCGGTGGGAAGGGTGGACCTTGTCACGGGTTCAGGTGGTGGCCCGCAGCTCACCGGCGGGCGGCGAGGCGGAACGTGGCTGATTTTACTCGGGGGTTTTGAGCCTTAAAATTGGTGATCGGGCAGGCTTTCCAACCTGCCCTCTTAGCCCGATCAAGGCTCAAAACAAGGGGTCCCCGAGTCAAATCAGCCACAGCACGACGGTGGGCGGGTCCACCGGGTGGCCCGGACGGCGAGCGAGCCACCGGACGCCCTGCGGGTCCCCACCCCTCAAGTCACGTTCATCGCCGTCGTCAGCAACCGCCGCACCTGCGCGACCCGCTCCACGTCCCCGCTCACCACCACGTCCTCACCCCGGTCGTACAGCCACAGCAGCACCGCACCCGGCCGTCCCAGCACGGACGCGTCCGCGTCCAGGGAGTCGATCGGCGCCACCTCCACGCCCGTCGGGTGCACGTCGACCCGCCAGTCCGCGACCCGCAGCCAGTGCGTGCCCCACTCGGTCAGGTCGGCCGCGTAGTCCTCGGTCCAGGTGTGCGTCTCCCGGCTCAGGAACACGTCCAGCATCTCGCCGATGGCGTCGACCGCGAAGTCCTCGGGGAACGGGGTCAGCGGGACGCCGAGCGCCAGTTCCGCGTCGAACCGGTGGATCGCCGCCTCCTGCGCCATCCGCCGGATCCAGAAGTGGTCCGGCTGTTCGGCGAACGCCGCCTCCAGGGCCCCGTACGCCTCGTCCAGCGCCGCGGCCGGAGTGGGGGCCCTCTGGTCGGACTCCTGGCCGACCACGGTCCGGAAGCCCCGCGCGACGTGCTCGACGAGGTCGCCGACCGTCCAGCCGGGGCAGGTGGGCACGGGCGCGGTCAGGTCGCCGCCCGACAGCACGCGGAGGCGGCGGACCTCGTCCGCCAGGACACCCAGCAGTCTCGCGCTGTCCACGGTCAAGGCTTCGGCAGCCCCCGCTCGATGATCGCGCCGGTGTCCACGCCCCTCGGGAGCGTGCCGAACGCGATGCCCCAGTCGCCCGCGAGCCGCGACGCGCAGAACGCGTCCGCGACGGCCGGGTGGCCGAACCGGACGAGCAGGGAACCCTGGAGCGCCAACGCCATCCGCTCCACCAGCCTGCGGGCGCGCAGCTCGACGTCCGCGGTGTCCGACAGGTCGGCGCGCAGGGCGTCGACGGCCGCGTCCAGCCTCCGGTCGGAGCCCTTCGCGGTGTCCAGCTCGGCGAAGAACGCCTGCACCGACTCGGGTTCGCGGCCCATCGCGCGCAGCACGTCCAGCGCGGCGACGTTGCCGGAACCCTCCCAGATCGACATGAGCGGCGACTCGCGGAACAGCCGGGGCATCCCCGAGTCCTCGATGTACCCGTTGCCGCCCAGGCACTCCAGCGCCTCGGCCGCGTGCGCGGGTCCGCGCTTGCACACCCAGTACTTGGTCACGGCCAGCGCCAGCCTGCGGAACGCGCCCGTCGTGCCCGCGAGGTGCATCGCGACCGTGGTCGCCGCCTCGGACTCGACCGCCAGGTCCGCCAGCACGTTGCGCATCAGCGGCTGGTCGACCAGGTAGCCGCCGAACGCCGTGCGGTGCGCCGCGTGGTGCGTGGCCTGGGTGAGGCCGAAGCGCATCCCGGACGCGCTGCCGACCACGCAGTCCAGCCGGGTCGTGTTGACCATCTCGATGATGGTCCGCACGCCGCGGCCCTCCTCGCCGACGAGCCAGCCGACCGCGCCGTCGTACTCCAGCTCCGCGGAGGCGTTGGACCTGTTGCCGAGCTTGTCCTTGAGGCGTTGCAGGAACATCGCGTTGCGCGTGCCGTCGGGCAGGACCCTGGGCAGCAGGAAGCACGACAGCCCGCCCGGTGCCTGCGCCAGCGTGAGGAACAGGTCGGACATCGGGGCCGAGGTGAACCACTTGTGGCCGGTGAGCACGTACGTGCCGTCGCCCGCGGGCCGGGCCGTCGTGGTGTTCGACCGCACGTCCGAGCCGCCCTGCTTCTCGGTCATCGACATGCCCGCGATGAGCCCGCGCTTGCCCTCGGGCGCGCGCAGGCCGAAGTCGTACTCGGGGGAGGCGAGCAGCGGTTCGAACCGCTCCGCCAGCTCGGGTGTCCTCCGCAGCGCGGGCACGGCGGCGTAGGTCATCGAGATCGGGCAGCCGTGGCCCGCCTCGGCCTGGTTCCAGACGAACATCTTCGCCGCGCGCGCCAGGTGCGCGCCGGGCCGCTCGTCGCGCCACGGGGCGGCGTGCAGCCCGTGGCCCACGGCGGTCTCCATCAGCCGGTGCCAGGCTGGGTGGAACTCGACCTCGTCGATCCGGTGCCCGTACCGGTCGTGCGTCCGCAGCACCGGCGGGTTCTCGTTCGCCTGCCGCGCGAGGTCCTGGGTCTCGGTGAGGCCCGCGAGCCTGCCCAGCTCGTGCACCTCGGACTCGGCCCACCCGGCTCCGCCGCGGTGCAGGGCGTCGAGCAGCGCGGGGTCCGCGGCGACGTCGTGACCGGACAGCGGCGGCACCTGGTTGGTGACCTCGTGCGTGGCGTGGGTCATGCGAGCAGCCTAGACCGCTTTCTACTCGCCGGTAATGTCCGGTTGCGCGTTGCTCGGATGTTTCGTCCGACCACAGTGTGGGAGCACCCCCCATCAGACGGGTGATTTGGGGATGCCGAGAACGATTGATCGGCCTAACGTCGGACCTGTGAGCAGCCACCCTGCGCAGGCGGCTCCGCCAGGAGCCCACTCAGAGGCAGTAGCGGCACTGCGCCAGCAGTACGCGACCATCCCGGCGGGCAGCCCCGTGCGCCTCGCCAAGCCCACCTCCAACCTCTTCCGCTTCCGCCAGGACCAGGCGGGCGGACTCGACGTGGCCCGCTTCAACCGGGTCCTGTCCGTCGACCCGAAGGCCCGCACCGCACAGGTGCAGGGCATGACGACGTACGAGGACCTGGTCGACGCGACCCTCCCGCACGGGCTCATGCCTCTGGTCGTCCCCCAGCTCAAGACGATCACCCTCGGCGGCGCCGTCGCCGGTCTCGGCATCGAGTCCAGCTCCTTCCGCAACGGGCTGCCGCACGAGTCCGTGAAGGAGCTGGAGGTCCTGACGGGTGACGGCGAGGTCGTCGTCGTGCACCCGAGGGACCCGCTGTTCCGGGGGTTCCCGAACTCCTACGGCACGCTCGGCTACGCGCTGCGGCTGGAGATCGAGCTGGAGCCGGTCACGCCGTACGTGCGGCTGCGGCACGTCCCGTTCGGCGACGCGCGCGAGTGCGCCGAGGTCATCGCGGGCGTGTGCGCCGACGGCGAGTACCAGGGTGAGAAGGTCGACTTCATCGACGGCACGGTGTTCACCGGCACCGAGATGTACCTGACGCTGGCGAACTTCACCGACACCGCGCCGAGCACCTCGGACTACACCGGCAACCGGATCTTCTACCGGTCGATCCAGTCGCGCCGCACGGACCACCTGACGATCCGCGACTACCTCTGGCGCTGGGACACGGACTGGTTCTGGTGCTCGCGGGCGTTCGGCGCGCAGCACCCGGTGGTCCGCAGGCTGTGGCCCAAGCGGTACCTGCGGTCCGACGTCTACCGCAGGATCGTCGCGTTCGACCGGCGGCACGGCCTCAGCGACCGGCTCAGCGGGGCCGTCCAGGAGCCGGTGATCCAGGACGTGGAGATCCCGGTCGACCGGCTGGCCGACTTCCTCGACTTCTTCGAGCGCGAGATCGGCATCAGCCCGGTGTGGCTGTGCCCGGTCCGCCTGCGCGACCGCACCGGGTGGCCCCTCTACCCGATGGACGCGGACACGCTGTACGTGAACGTGGGTTTCTGGTCGACGGTCGCGCTCCGCCAGGGGGAAGAAATGGGTAGCCGCAACCGGTTGATCGAGGAGAAGGTGTCCGAGCTGGGTGGGCACAAGTCGCTGTACTCCGACTCCTACTACGAGGAAGCGGACTTCTGGCGGCACTACAACGGCGAGGCCTACCTGGCCTTGAAGGGGCGGTACGACAGGGGGAATCGACTCCCCGGCCTGTACGCCAAGTGTGTTCTCCGAAGGTAGAAAGGAGCCGGGGCCCATGCGGTTGGCGGAGGTGTTCCAGCAGGTGGTCGGCAGCGACCAAGCCGTCGAGTTCAGCGCGTACGACGGCAGTCACGCAGGTCCGGAGGGGGCGGGCACGCGCATCGAGGTGCGCACACCCATGGCGTTGTCCTACCTGGCTTCCGCGCCGGGCGAACTCGGGCTGGCCCGCGCGTACGTGACGGGGAACCTGGAGATCATCGGCGACGTGCACGGTGCGCTCGCGCACCTGTCGGAGCTGAGCCTGCGGGAGGTGCCGTGGGCGCAGCGGGTCAACCTGCTGGCCATGCTCGGCAGGATCAGGGTCAACAACAGGGTCGAGGTGCCCGCCCAGGAGCGGCGGCTGCACGGGATGCGCCACTCGAAGGCCCGCGACCGCGAGGCCATCGCACACCACTACGACGTGTCCAACAAGTTCTACGAGTGGGTGCTCGGCCCGTCCATGGCCTACACCTGCGCGGTCTACCCCGAACCTGGCGCCGCGCTGGAGGACGCCCAGTTCGCCAAGCACGACCTGATCGCCCGCAAGCTGGGGCTGGAGCCGGGGATGCGGCTGCTGGACGTCGGCTGCGGCTGGGGCGGCATGGTCGTGCACGCCGCCAAGCACTACGGCGTGCGCGCGGTCGGCGTGACGCTCTCGCGCAACCAGGCCGAGTGGGCGCAGAAGGCCATCGTGGAGGCGGGGCTCTCGGAACTGGCCGAGGTCCGCTTCCTGGACTACCGCGACGTGCGGGAGGAGGGCTTCGACGCGATCAGCTCTATCGGCCTCACCGAGCACATCGGCAAGGCCAAGCTGCCCGCGTACTTCAAGTCCCTGTACGGCAAGCTGAAGCCGGGTGGCCGGATGCTGAACCACTGCATCACCCGCCCGAACAACCTCCAGCGGGCGCGGACCGGCGGCTTCATCGACCGGTACGTGTTCCCGGACGGTGAGCTGGTGGGCCCCGGCCACATCGTGTCGCTGATGACCGACACCGGTTTCGAGGTGCGGCACGAGGAGAACATCCGCGAGCACTACGCGCTCACGCTGGCCGCGTGGAGCCGCAACCTCGACGACCACTGGGACGAGGCGGTGGAGGAGGTCGGCGAGGCGAGGGCGCGCGTGTGGCGCCTGTACCTCGCGGCGAGCAGGTTGGGCTTCGACCGCAACAACATCCAGCTCCACCAGGTGCTCGGCGTGAAGCTCGACGGCACCGCGTCCGGGATGCCGCTGCGCCCCGACTGGGCGTGAACGGCTCGTCGCGCGGG
>NZ_DBNGPQ010000084.1:0-23114 GCF_057122925.1 Umezawaea sp.
CTTCTTCCTCCGCGACGGCGACCGGGTGTTCCACACGTACTCGACGTTCGCCCGCGGCACCGAGGCGACCGGCGGGTCGTACTACTACCTGGACCTGACCGCGTTGGGCAGGCAGGAGGAGTGGGAGTTGCCCAAGGGCCGCAGCGACAACGCCCGCGCCGCGATGCCGAACTTCGAGAGCTGACCCCGCGAGCACCTGATCCGGCGAACTTCCCACCCATCCGGGTGACCAGGGTCAGGGCAGCGCGAGCAGGCGGTCCAGCAGCGCCGCCTGGGCTTTCACGATCTTGGTCCGCGCGACCTCCACGGTGAACCACTCGACCCGGTCGACCTCGGGGAACTCCTTCAGCTGTCCCGATTTCGGCGGCCACTCCAGCTCGAACGTCCCCGGCACCACGTCGGCCGGGTCGAGGTCGGCCTTCAGGGCCCAGGCCGTGATGACCTTGCCGCCGGACTGCTTGACCTCGCCCAACTCCACCAGGTCACCCTCGGGAACGGGCAGGCCGAGTTCCTCCTGGAACTCGCGGCGCGCGGCGGCCTCCGGGGTCTCGCCGTCCTGGTACTCGCCCTTCGGCACCGACCACGCGTGGTCGTCCTTGCGCGCCCAGAAGGGACCACCCATGTGGCCCAGCAGGACCTCCGTGGCCTCGTCCGATCCGCGGTACACCAGGATCCCGGCACTGCGCTTGCCCGCCATGGGGCCGATTGTGCCAACCGGCCCACGTTGACAACCCGGCGGAGGCCTTGCCATGCTGGAAACGAGTCGAGAGGCGCTGCGACGGGCACCGGCCCGCCACGCTCGGCTCGCGATTCCAACCCCAAGGGCGCCTCCTGACACAGGAGGCTGGTGGGTTGTGAGTTCCAAGTTGCAGAAGGTCAACGGGATCGAGTTCGCGGTCGCGGACCTGTCGCTGGCGGAGTCCGGTCGGCACCAGATGCGCCTCGCCGAGCAGGAGATGCCCGGTCTGATGGCCACCCGCCGCGAGTTCGCCGCGTCGCAGCCGCTCAAGGGCGCGCGGGTCGCGGGTTCCCTGCACATGACGGTGCAGACGGCGGTGCTGATCGAGACGCTGGTGGCGCTCGGCGCGGACGTGCGCTGGGTGTCGTGCAACGTGTTCTCCACGCAGGACGAGGCCGCGGCGGCCGTCGTGGTGGGCCCGAACGGGACCCCCGAGGAGCCGACCGGCACGCCGGTGTTCGCCTGGAAGGGCGAGACGCTGGAGGACTACTGGTGGTGCACCGACCAGCTGTTCCAGTTCGCGGACGGGCTCGGCCCGAACATGATCGTCGACGACGGCGGCGACGCGACCATGCTGGTGCACAAGGGTGTCGAGTTCGAGGCGGCGGGCGCCGTGCCCGCACCGACCGACGACGACTCCGACGAGTACCGGATCGTGCTGGCCACGCTGGCGAAGTCGCTGGCCGAGGACGCGGGCCGGTTCACCCGCCTCGCGGCCGGGATCAAGGGCGTCACCGAGGAGACCACGAACGGCGTCAAGCGGCTCTACAAGCTGGCCTCCGACGGCACGCTGCTGTTCCCGGCGATCAACGTCAACGACTCGGTCACGAAGTCCAAGTTCGACAACAAGTACGGCATCCGACACTCCCTTGTGGACGGTCTGAACCGCGGCACCGACGTGATGATCGCGGGCAAGCTGGCCGTGATCTGCGGCTACGGCGACGTCGGCAAGGGCGCGGCCGAGTCGCTGCGCGGCCAGGGCGCGCGCGTCGTCGTCACCGAGATCGACCCGATCTGCGCGCTCCAGGCGTCGATGGAGGGCCTGGACGTCGTGACGCTGGACGACGTGGTCGCGAAGGGCGACATCTTCATCACCACGACCGGCAACCTCGACATCATCATGGCCGCGGACATGGCGAGGATGAAGCACAACGCCATCGTCGGCAACGTCGGCCACTTCGACAACGAGATCGACATGGCGGGCCTGGCCAAGGTCCCCGGCATCAAGAAGATCGAGATCAAGCCGCAGGTCCACGAGTGGCGGTTCCCGGACGGGCACTCGATCATCGTGCTCTCCGAGGGCAGGCTGATGAACCTGGGCAACGCCACCGGCCACCCCAGCTTCGTCATGTCGAACTCGTTCACCAACCAGACCATGGCCCAGATCGAACTCTTCACCAAGCAGGACGAGTACGACCGGCAGGTCTACGTCCTCCCCAAGCACCTGGACGAAAAGGTCGCCCGCCTCCACCTGGACGCGCTGGGCGTGAAGCTGACGACGCTGACCCCCAAGCAGGCCGACTACATCGGTGTAGAGGTAGAGGGCCCGTTCAAGACCGACCAGTACCGCTACTGACCCACGGGACCAGCGGAGGCTCAACGCCAACCCAGGGCCTCCCAGCGAGCAACCGGGTCCCACCCCCAAGCCCAGCCCCGGACCCAGCGGGCCCTGACCGCTCTTCCAGCCCTTCCCCCGGCCCACCCCGATTCTTTGCGCAGGTCATGACCTGCGCAAAGAATCGGGGTGTTCCACGGGCCCTACGGCGCCCCCACCCCGGCCAACGACTTCCCGGTCTCCAGCAGCGTCTTCAGATCGCTGATGATGTAGGACCAGCCACCACCCGCACCGGGGACGTCACCAGCCACCTGCGCCGCCGCCGCAGGCGCGCCACCCACCTCGTGCGTCACCGTGAGCCGAACGGAGCCGTACTCCTCCACGATCTCCCACGTCAGCTTGGTGAACCCCTCCTCGGTCAGCTCCGGTGAGAAGTTCGCCCGCCACGTCTGCACGAGCTTGCGCGGCGGGTCGGACTCGAGCACCTCGCCGTCGATGATGACGTCGGGCGCGCCGTGCTCCTTCATGACGTCGCTGGCCGTCACCCGGTAGGCACCACCGGGCCGCAGGTCGTAGTGGCTGGGGCACTCGTACCCGTACCTGACGTTCCACTCAGGACTGGTGATCGCGTCCCACACCGCCCGCGGCGTCGCCTTGATCCACACCCTGTTCACCTGGACGCCGTTCGCGCTCATGCCGTGCCTCCAACTCGCCCTTGAGGTCGATGAGCGCCGACACGCGGCGCTCGGTGTACTTGTCGATCCACCGGTCGTGGATCTGCCGGATGGGAACCGCGTTGAGGTGGTGCACCTTCTCCCGCCCCACCTTGCGGGCGACGACGAGCCCGGCCTCCTCCAGCACCCTCAGGTGCTTCATGACGCCGAACCGGGACATCTCCACCTCCGCGTCCAGCTCCGTCAGCGTGCGGCCGTCGCGCGCGAAGAGCAGGTCGAGCAGGAACCGGCGGGTCGGATCGGCGAGCGCCTTGAACACGAGGTCGTCGTCGGTCACCCCCGAAGGATAGGTGACCATATGGTCACATGTAAAGCCGGAAGGAGGGGCCGCCCGAACCGGACGGCCCCTCCGAGCGGGCGATCAGCCCCAGATCGAGTCGACCCACTCCGGGTGGTCGACGAACGGGTTGCGGTTGTGCTGGAACGAGTCGTAGATGACCTGGTTGCGGCGCTTCTCGAACGCGCTCGGCGGGTCCTGCGCGTTCCACTGCCTGAGCACCGACAGCCTGCCCATGTACGGGTTGCTGCCGTTGTTGACGCTGTTGTTGACCTCCAGGTTCGGGTACCCGTCGGTGCCCTCGTACCGGATGGCCATGTAGAAGATCATCCGCGCGACGTCGCCCTTGTCGGCGTTGCGCGGCTCCCACGAGTCGGCGTCGGTGTAGTTGCCCGGCGCCTCGGTCGACTGCGTGCCGCCGAGGTCGAAGTCCTTGTTGCCGCGGTCGGAGTTGACCGTCACGTCGGTCGGCCGCAGGTGGTGGACGTCCGTGCCGGGGCCGGTCGCGGTGCCGAAGTCGCCGTGCGACTTGGCCCAGACGTGCTCGCGGTTCCAGTCGTCCGGGTTGCCGCCGTTGAGGCTCTTCGCCCGCGACGTGCCGGAGTACAGCAGGATCACGTTGTTGGAGTTGTTCGGGTCCTGGTCGGTGAGCTTCAGCGCGTCCCACACCTGCTCGTAGCTGAGCTTCGTCTGGGGGCTGATGATCTGGTTCAACGACGTGCGCAGCGCGGTACCGGTCTTGCCGACCGCGTTCCGGTAGTACGTGCTGTCGTAGTCGCCCGGCGTACCCGTGGGCGGGGTGGTGGTCGTCGTGGTCGTCGGCGGGGTCGTGCCGCCGCCCGCGAACGCCGTCGGCGCGGTGAGGCCCGCGTGCGAGAAGTACGCGCCGAGCTTGCCGGTGACGTCGAGCTGCTTGCCCATCAGGCCGGGGTTGGACCGGAGACCGTAGGCGGCCCGGAACGACGTCGTGATCTGGACGTAGACCATCTTCGACGTGGACGTCTCGCCCGCCGAGTCGGCCAGGGCGAGCGCGTAGTCGGACGGGAAGTTCGAGCGGACGACGGTGGTGGTCGCGGTGGGCTGGCCGACCACGTAGCCGCGAACGGTCGCGGAAGCCCCGGTCTGCTGGGCGATGGCCTGGGCCACGGTGAGCGGTGCGGCGGCGGTCGCGGGTGCGGCCTGCACGGCGACGGCGACGACCGCCGCCACGACGAGCAGGCCCACCGCGTTCCACCCGGTGACGCGGGATTTCAGCACTGGTGTCTCTCCCAGGGGCGTACGCCTCCCGTGGGCAGGGATCCACGGGCTAACGCAGTGTGACTAAACATCACACGATGGGATGAAGACTGCCACGAGAATTGCCACCGGCGGATGAACGATACGGAGCAATTCGATGTCGGAGTGGCTCAGTCCAGGTGGCGGATACCAGGCCAGAGGGAGGCCCACGACTCACCCAGCCCCGTGCACACCCAGACCCGGCCGCCCTGCTCCTTGTTGCGGACGCCGTGGGCGTTGTCCGTCCTGGCCGCCAGCCGCACTCCCCCGCGACAGGCGCGCACGGCCCAGGCGGGCGGATCCGCCTTCGCCCCCGGACCCACGATCACCACCGTGGTGGCGGTCTCCGGCGGCGGGCCCCAGTCGCCGTACCCGCGATAGCCACTGTATACAACATCTCGCATACCATCTTCCGCATACCGCTCCACCGCGGCGGCCTCGCCGAAGTTGTCGGTCAGCACCACAGCGTGCGCACGCTCGGCCGCGGGCAGCGCCCGGTAGACACCGGTCACGGTCTCGGCCAACTCCGGCCAGCCGAACTGCTCGGCGGTGAGGCCGTTGAGCCGCACGACCGGGATGACCGACAGCCGGTCCAACGGCACGATCGGCAGCGCCAGCGGCGCGACGAAGGCCGCCGAGGCGCCCAGCAGCACCCCGACGGTGGCACCGCGACCGGTGGCACCGCGACCGGTGGCACCGCTGGTGGCATCGCGACCGGTGATGCCGATGCCGGTAGCACCGGGACCGGAGGCACCGCGATCGGTGACGCCATGGCCAAAGGCACCGCGGTCAGTGGCACCGCGCCCAGCGGCTCCGCGGTCAGCGGCTCCGCGGTCAGTGGCACCGCGGTCAGCGGCACGGCGGCCGGCGGCACCGCGGTCGATCCAGCCGTCCACGGCCAACCCGCCCGCGGCCAGCAGCGCCGGGTACGCACCGAACAGGTACAGCGCCGACCCGCCCGCCGCGATGAACGCCGCCGCCAACAACAGGTAGGCGACCCCGAGGAACCGGAACGAGGGCGTGCGCACGAGCCGGACCAGACCCGCGATCCACAGCGGCGCCAGGAACGGGCTCACGTACACCAGCTGGAGCGGCACGAAGGAGAGGCGGGCGCCGTTGCCGCCGCGTTCGCTGATCAGGTTCGCCATCGCGATCTGCGGCCACCCGTGCTGGGCCTGCCACCAGAGGTTCGGTGCCCACAGCGCGAGCGCCAGGACCGCGCCGCCCAAGAACCACGGGCTGCGCAGCAGGTCGCGGGGGCCGACCAGTGCCAAGCCCACGACGAGGGCCAGTGCGACGGCCGCGATCTGGTACTTGTTCAGCAGCCCCAACCCGAGCACCGCGCCCGCCACGAGCAGCAGCCGCTGGTCGCCGGTGCGCAGCACCCGGACCACCAGCCACACCAGCGCGGCGGACAGGCAGATGTCGATCGTGGTGGTGTGCAGCATGTGTCCGGGCACCAGCACGAGCCCGGACACCGCCGCGGCCGACGCGGCGAGGAGCTGCGCGCGCGGCCGTCCGCCCATCTCGCGGGCGGTCAGCGACACGAACAACACCGTCAGCCCGGCCGCCACCGCCGCCGGGATCCGCAGCACCACGAGGGAATCCGGCGCCACCAGGTCCATCAGGTGCGCCACGAGCGGCGTCAGCGGCGGCTGGTCCGGATACCCCCAAGCCAGGTGGCGGCCCGCGGCGAGGAAGTACAGCTCGTCCCCGTGGTAGCCGTACCCGCCCGCGACCGCGACCAGAGCGACGGCCACCAGTCCCGCCACCCCGTAGGACAACCGCGACCGCGCGGGTGCCTCGACCTTCGTGTCCATGCTCCACGTCCCCCTCGTTGTGAAGATCCAAAGCTAGGAGCGCCAACGGGTTTCCACGAGGGGGCCGACACCCGTGCCGCTGGTGGGGCCAGCCCCCGTGGACAGTGGCAGGATCGGGGTGTGGATGAGGAGCGTGGGGACCCGGCCTGCTGGTTGGACGCCGTCTGCCCGGAGTGCGGGCGGATGCGGGAGCGGTCGGCGGCCGAGGCGTGCGAGCACTGCGGGCACGTGGACGGACTGGTGGCCGCTCCGGCGACGACCTCCGTCCGCGACCGCGACCCCGACGGCCGGGCCCGCAACGCCCGGCCGCGCGACGGCCTCGGCCGGCCGCTGCCGTACGGGGTGCCGGGTGTCGAGCGGCAGCCGGAGGGCGTGCCGCGGACACCGGCCGAGTCGCTGGTGGAGGCGCAGCGGCTGCTGGACGCCGGGATGCCGTTCCACGCGCACGAGGTGCTGGAGGACGCGTGGAAGACCTCCGACGCCCCCGAGCGGGAACTGTGGCGCGGGTTGGCGCAGCTCGCGGTGGGGCTCACGCACGCGGCGCGCGGCAACACGACGGGCGGCGCCTCACTGCTGCGGCGGGGTGCGAAGAACATCGCGGAGTTCCGGGAGTCGCCTCCGCACGGCATCGACGTCGCCGGGCTGCGGGACTGGGCGGAGGCGCTGGCGACGACGTTGGACGGCACCAGGAGCGAGGTCGACCTGGCTCGGAACACTCCGCGCCTGGTCACGCGCTAGAGCGCCGGGAATTGTCGGGCCCGGCCGATACGCTGGAATTCGGGGGGACCCCCGCACCCGGTGAATCGATTAGCGGCAGAAGGTATTCCACGCGACGGGGATGACGTCCGCTCGCGGCGATCACCGATCAGAGGTCACGAACGGGAATCACGGTCAGACCATTCCCAGCCACGTGGACGGAACGACTTCCGGGTACCGACAGGTGATCGTTCGACGACGTGCGGAAGAGCGAACTGGAAGGCGCTACCACTGACACGAACGCCACCGAGCGGGAACCGACACCGCTGGCACCACGGAAACGTGGAGGGGCACGACGGGGGTGGAGCGGAGCGCTACGACGATCCGGGACTCACGGGGCCAGGGGTCAGGGCTGCGTTGGCCTGCACCGCCCAACCGGTGTTGTCAGCGCGCTCCGCGGCGGGGACCCTCCACCAGCCGGAACAGCCGTTCGTGCACGGATGGCTGCGCTCTCTCAGCACGAACCCCGTCGGACTTGGCTCTGGCTGCTGCCACACCATTTCCCCCGTCCCATCGCACAGGTCGCAGGGGCGCTGGGACCTGGCCGATTCCGCCGCAGGTTCCACAGATGCTCCTGTCCATCGCGATTCCGGAGCCATGACAACTCGGGCATTCGCTCATTCGTCAATCGGATCACACAGACCGATCGTTGTGACCCGGTGGGGGCCGGTGATCACCCGATGGTAGTGCGGTACAAGAGTATTGCACCGTTTTGGGATCGTTTTGGACCGAATCACGGCGTGTCGGAAGTTTCCGCCGACGAGTTGGGCCGATCGGCCGACGTCCACCTCATCATCGGGACCATTTCCGCAAATGTGCGGCCCTCATTAAAACAGTGTTTTGAGAGAAGGTACAGTGGGAGCGCTCTCAAAACGAAGCGGGGTCGCCGTGCGGATCAGGCCTTACCGGACATCGGACCGGGACGCGGTGGCGGACGTCTGCGTCCGCACCGCCGACGCCGGCGGGGATTCGCGGCACCTCTACCCCGATCCGGAGCTCGTGCCGAGCATCTTCGCGCTGCCCTACGCGGAGCTGGAGCCCGCGCTCGCGTTCGTGGCGGACGACGGCGAGCGGGCCGTGGGGTACGTCGTGGGGACGGCCGACACCCGCGCGTTCGTGGAGGACTACCGCCGGTGCTGGCTGCCCACGCTGCTCGACCGCTACCCGGCGCCGACGGGCGAGCCGACGACGCCGACCGGGACGATGCTGCGGCTGATGCACACACCGGAGCGGATGATCGTGCCCGAGCTGACCGAGTACCCGGCGCACCTGCACATCGACCTCCTGCCGCAGCACCAGCGCGCGGGGCACGGGCGGGCGCTGATGACGGCGTTCCTGGCGGCGCTGGCGCACGCCGGGGTGCCCGCGGTGCACCTCGGGATGCTGACGGCGAACACGGCGGCGCGCGCGTTCTACGACCGGCTGGGCTTCCACCCGATCCCGGTGCCCGCCCACGCGGACCTGACGTTCCTGGGCCGTGAAGTTGGGCCGAATGCCTGGTTGGGGCCCTCCGCGGCGGGGTAGTGACGGGACAGGGTTTTCCCGCCACACAAGGAGGCACCAATGCTCGCCATCATCGCCGCGGTCATCTTCGGGCTGGCGTTGCTGCTCGACCTCGCCGACGCGTCCCTGGGGTCGGTCGTCAACGGTGCCACGCTGATCACGGCCGGGCTGCTGTGCGTCGCGCTGCACCTGGCGGGTGTCGGCACGAGCGTCCGCCGACCGGCCTTCCGCCGTCGTCGCTGACGCGGGTCGCGTGAACGCGCTGGAGTTCGACGAGCGGACGTCGCGCCGCGTCGAGGCGACCTACCGGACGGCGGACGTGGTGCGGCAGCGGCGGGTCGTGCGGGAGGCCCTGGCCCCTCGGCCGGGCGAGCGGGTGCTCGACCTCGGCAGCGGGCCGGGTTTCCTCGCCGCGGAACTGGCCGAGCAGGTCGGCCCGGACGGCGCCGTGTGCGGGATCGACCCGGCACCGTCCATGCTCGCGATGGCGGCTCGGCGGTCGGGTCCCGCGGTGGAGTACCGGCAGGCGGGCGCCGACCGGATTCCTTACCACGACGGGAAGTTCGACGCCGTGGTGTCCACCCAGGTCTTCGAGTACCTGGAGGACGTGCCGGGCGCGCTCGCCGAGGTTCGGCGGGTGCTGCGACCCGGCGGCAGGCTGCTGCTGGTGGACACCGACTGGGACTCGATCGTCTGGCGCTCGCCGGACGACGGGGTGACGAACCGGATGCTGCTGGCGTTCGAGCAGCACCTCGCCGACCCCCGGCTGCCGAGGAAGCTGCCCGCGGTGCTGACGGCCGCGGGGTTCCGCGACGTGCGCACCAGCGTGCTGCCGGTGGTGAACGTCGGCTACGCGGACGACACGTTCAGCGCGGGCCTGCTCGCGCTGGTGTCGACGTTCGTGGTGGGGCGCGACGGGATCACCGAGGCCGAGGCCGAGGCCTGGGCGGACGGCCTGCGGGCGCTCGGCCCGGACTACTTCTTCAGCCTGAACCGCTACCTGTTCCTGGCGACGCACTAGGGAGGGCTGGTGCGGGCGGGGTGGTGGCTCGAACGCCCGCACCGGAATCCCGGTGGCCACGGCGGCCGTCGACCACTACCTTGCCGCAGGTGCCCCCAGCTCTGCTCGACCAGCTCGAATCCTTCTACGACGCCGTCCCCCGCATCGACGCGCGAGCGGAGTCGCACGGTGCCCTCACGCTGTTCGTGCGCGACGGCGAGGGGTTCCCGTACTACGCGCGGCCGTCGCTGGACGGTGGTGAGCCGACCGCGGTCGACGTGCGGCTGGTGCGGGAGCGGCAGCGGGAACTCGGGGTGGCGGAGGCCTTCGAGTGGGTGCACGAGACCACACCAGGGCTCCTCGACGTGATGGAGCGGGCCGGGTTCGCGGTGCTGCGCGCGCCGCTGATGGTGCTCGACGGACCGCCCGCGGTGCCGGAGGTCGACGCCGCGGTGCGCGTGCTGGACCCGGACGCCGACGACTTCCTGGCGGACGTGGCCGTGGTGCAGGCGGTGGCGCGGCTGTCGTTCTCCACGCCCGGCACCGCGAGGGGCGACACCGGGCCGAAGGACCGGGACACGCTGCTGCCGACCGTGACCCCCGTGCACGTGCCGAAGTTCCGGTACGCGCTGGCGGAGGACGCGACCGAGGGCGTGGTGGCCGTGGGCATGACGCAGACGGCGGTCGCGGTGGCCGAGGTCGTCGGTGTTGGCACGCTGCCGTCCGCCCGCCGCCGCGGTCTGGGTGCGGCGATCACGGCTGTCCTGGCGCGCGACGCGCTCGACCGCGGGGCCGGGCGGGTGTTCCTGTCCGCGGGCAGCGAGGACATCGCGCGGGTGTACGAGCGGGTCGGGTTCCGCCGCGTCGGCACGGCCTGCGTGGCGGAGGCGGAGACCGGGGACGGCGGCGCTTGACGGGGTCTTCCCGACCGTTGCGCGGGAACGCCGGGGCCCCCGGCACTAAGCTGCCCGCGTGATCAGGGTGCTGAAGGACTTCTCCACCGGTGTCGGGCTGCTGGCCAAGGGCTTCGGGCTGGTGTTCCGGTCGCCGAAGCTGCTGCTGATCGGCGCGGTCCCGGCCGTGATCAGCTCGGCGCTGCTGATCGGCAGCCTCGTGCTGCTGGCGACGAACATCAACGACATCGCCGCCTGGGCCACGCCGTTCGCGGACGACTGGAGCGAGACCGTCCGCTCGGTGACCCGCGTCGCGGCGGGCATCTCGATGATCGGCGCGTTCCTGGCGATCAGCATGCTCGCGTTCACCGCGATCACGATCGTCATCGGCGGCCCGTTCTACGAGCACATCGCCGAGACGATCGAGGACACCGAGCTGGGCGGTGTGCCCGACGCCGAGCAGGTGCCGTGGTGGCGGTCCGCGCTCAACGGCGTCCGCGACGCGGTGCTGCTGATCGGGCTCGCGATCCTGTTCGCGATCCCCCTGTTCGCGGCGGGTTTCATCCCCGTGGTCGGGCAGACGGTGGTGCCGGTGATCGCCGTCTGCGTCAACGCGTGGCTGCTCGGCATCGAGCTGACCGGCATCCCGTTCACCCGGCGCGGCAAGACGCTGAAGGAGCGGCGCGCGGTGCTGCGGAGCAAGCGCGCCACCGCCCTCGGCTTCGCCGTGCCGTCGTACCTGCTGTGCCTGGTCCCGCTGGCGGCCATCGTGGTCATGCCTGCGGCGATGGCGGGCGGCACGGTCCTCGCGCACCGCCTGCTCACCGGCCAGCCCGGCGCGGTCCCGGCCTACCAGCCCTACCGGAACGGCACCCAGGCCACCTGAGCCGCCCGGTCGCCGCTGCTGGCCATCAGCCCGGCGTCCGACACGGTCCACAGCTCGTCGCCGATGACGAGCGAACGGCGCAGCGTGCCCGTGGGGTGGCTGACGGTGCCGACCTCGCTGAACCCGCGGTCGGACAGGCGCAGCACCAGCGAGCCGCCGTCGCCGCCGCGGTTCCCGTTGACCGGCAGGACCAGCAGTCCGGTGGGCGACCAGTACAGGAAGGCGTGCGGGTCGTACTCGGCCTCGCTGCTCGTCCCCGGCAGGTGGTGCTGCGCGAGGCGCCGCGGCTCGGCGGGGTCGCTGACGTCGAACAGCGAGACCTGCGTGCCCGTGACCCTGCCCTGGTCGGTCGCGTCCTGGCCGACGCCGATCAGCCTGCCGTCGCCTGCCGGGTGCAGGTAGGCGGAGTAGCCGTTGATCTTCAACTCCCCCACCACCCTGGGCTTCGCCGGATCGGCGAGGTCGAGGGTGTAGAGGGGGTCGGTGCGCCGGAACGTGACCACGTAGCCCACCGCGCCGAGGAACCGGACGCTGTGGATCCGTTCCCCCACGCCGAGTCCGTCGACGCGGCCGGTCCGCACGAGGGTGTCGCCGTCGCGCCTGAGGACGGTGACGGAGCTCTGCGACCCGGCCCGACCGGACTCGTTCGTGGTCGCGACCCGCAGGTGCCCGGCGTGTTCGGAGAACGAGTACTGGTTGAGCGGCGTGCCGTCCACGACACCCGACGCGACGTGCTTCGGCGGGCCGGGCTGGGAGATGTCGAACTGGTGGATCGCGGTCGACGGGTTCGCCGTGACCTTCCCCCGCCCGGAGAACACCTGCCGCTGGTCGGCGACGTAGAGGTTGCGCTCCGACCCGTAGACCGTGTCGCCCGCGGCGACGATGGACACCGGGTCGCCGGTGCCGAGCGCGGCGGCGAGGTCGACCGTGAGCACGGTCAGCACCGAGGACGCCGTCGGCTGCCGGGGGAAGCTGACGCGGGAGCAGTCGACCAGCGTGCCGTCGCCGCGGGAGGTCGGGGTGGTCAGCTCGTAGCGCGGCAGCCACGCGGAGACCGGCGCGTCCTGGAGGATCCGCTCGTTCTCCCGCAGTGCCTCGGCGGTGGTGCGGACGCCGTCGGGGTAGACGTAGTCCAGCCGGGGCGACGAGCTGACGACGATCCGCGCCACGCCGCCGATCTGGCGGGCGTCGACGTAGGCACCCTCGACGGAGAGGGAGCCGAGTTGCTCCGGCGCCCCGGACAGGTCCACCAGGACGAGGTTCGCGCCGCCGCCGGGCGCGAAGTCGCCGGGCGTGAACTCGCTGGGCGCCAACGGCCTCTCCAGCGCCGTCGACGTGGTGACTACGAGCGCGCGGTCACCGCTGAGCAGCAGCTGCGAGATCGCGGCGCCCGGCAGTTCCAGCGAGCCGGTGACCTGGCGGGACGCGACGTCCACGACCCTCAGCGCGCCGTCGGCGACGGTGACGATCCGCTTGCCGTCGGTCTTGACCAGGTCGGGCTCGTCGACGCCCGCCTCCTGGACGTTCGTGGTCGAGTGCTCCGGCGTGCCCGCCCGCGGCGGGACGGGGGCCGACGCCTTCTCCCGCGAGTCGGCCGCCACGCCGGGCTCGGCGTTCATCACCACGCCACCGCCGAGGTCGGTGTACCAGCCGCCGCCCCTGCCCAGCTCCGCGAGGCGCGGTCGTTCCACGGCTCTGAACTGCGACAGCACCTCGTCGCACGAGTCGTAGGCCACCAGCTCCACCGGCCCGGCCGTCGTGCCGGGCGGAACCGGGGCGGGCCAGTCCTCCAGCACGGCGGGCGCGGAGGCCGCGCACACCCCGACGACGACGATCCCCGCCAACACCACTCCCGAGCGCTTCATGGACCGAGGACGGTGGTGGGGGCGGATCGCGTTGCAGGGGAAGCGGAAGTGCCGGGAGACCCGCGGGTCCCCCGGCACCCGTCCGCGCGTGGACTAGGAGTTGATCTGCTGCGTGATCAGCGTCGCGTAGCTGGAGACCTTGGCGTAGACGCCGGGGTACCCCGCCGCCGCGCAGCCCTCGCCCCACGAGGTGATGCCGATCAGCTTGCCGCCCGCGACGAGCGGACCGCCCGAGTCGCCCTGGCAGGTGTCGGTGCCGCCCTGCGGGTACCCGGCGCACACCATGTGCGCGGACTTGAAGTCCGAGCCGTACGCCGAGGTGCAGGTCGCGCTGCTGGTCACCGGCACGGTGGCCTTGAGCAGGTAGCGCGAGGCCGCGCCGCCGGAGGACGTGGTGCCCCAGCCGAGGATCGTGCTGGACGTGCCCGCCGCGTACAGCGCCGTGTCGGACGCCGTCGCGATCGGCAGGGTGCCCTGGGTCAGGTTGCGGTCCAGGGTGAGCACCGAGACGTCGTTGCCCTGGGTGACGTCGACGTAGCTCGGGTGGATCCAGATCCTGGTGACGCGCGCGACGACGCCCGCGGTGGAGCGCTTGTCGTCGCGACCGGCCACGACCCGGACCGCGGACGCGGCGTCGCCGACGGTGCAGTGCGCGG
The DNA here is from genome assembly GCF_057122925.1 of Umezawaea sp. NCBI lineage: Bacteria > Bacillati > Actinomycetota > Actinomycetes > Pseudonocardiales > Pseudonocardiaceae > Umezawaea > Umezawaea sp. Next base: position 13,960 of record NZ_DBNGPQ010000084.1, read on the forward strand.
CCGTGACGACCTTGTTGGGGGCGACCAGCGTGCCGCCGCAGTACTGCGAGCCGCTGCTGGTGGCCAGGTAGACCACCCACGGGTAGGTGCTGGTGCTGGCACGGGTGCCGCCCACGACCTGGGCGCCGACCTCACCGTCGGTGGTCGGGGGTGCCGGAGCTGCCGCGGCCACGCTGAAGCCCGCCAGTGGAAGCAACATCGCCACCACGAGCGCGCCCAGCCAGGACCGAAGGCGGTGCAGGGTTGCCGCCATGATCATCTCCTTGAGTTGTGACCCCGTTCCCGGGGTGCACACAGAGCAACAGACCGACTACTGCCGCCACAAGCTCCACTAGACGTAGGCCATTCGGCAGCGGCGCCGACGACGTGATTGACTCGCCCGCAGACCTGTTCCGATTCGAGGAGGATCCGCATGGCCACGCAGAAGCCCGAAGTCGACCTGGTCGAGGGCCCGCCGCCCGCCGACCTGGTCATCAACGACCTCACGGTCGGCGACGGGCCCGAGGCCACCGCGGGCCAGGCCGTCACCGTGCACTACGTCGGCGTCTCCTTCACCACCGGCGAGGAGTTCGACTCCTCCTGGAGCCGCAACGACCCGTTCCGCTTCCCGCTGGGTGGCGGCCGCGTCATCGCGGGCTGGGACAAGGGCGTCGCGGGCATGAAGGTCGGCGGCCGTCGCCAGCTGGTCATCCCGCCGCACCTCGCCTACGGCGACCGCGGCGCGGGCCAGGCGATCAAGCCGGGCGAGACGCTGATCTTCGTGGTGGACCTGCTCGCGGTGAACTAGACCGCACAGACCGTCCGCCGAAGCCCGCCCGCTCCCCGGAGCAGGCGGGCTTCGGCGCGCGTTGGGCCGTTAGGCGTATTTGAGCCCGGACCGGAACCAGTCGGTTCCGCGGTACGTCATCCTGTCCCGTGGGGTTGTCCACCAGGGGGAGGGACGGGCGGTGCCTGACGACGTCGGCGGGTCCGAGCGGATGCTCGCGCAGTGGGAGACCAGCATCCGGCAGAAGGCCGAGCGCTACCAGAGCATGGCCGAACGCGTGCAGGGCCTGTCGATCACCGAGACCTCCAGGGACGGCACGATCCGGCTGACCATCGGGTCCAACGGCATCCTGTCCTCTGTGGACATCGCGGAGTCGGCGCGGGACAAGCGGATGGCCGAGGTCTCCGCGGAGATCATGCGGACGTTGCAGAAGGCCCAGTCGCGGATCCCCGAGCTGCTCCAGCAGGCGATGGCCGAGACCATCGGCACGCAGGACGAGACCGCGAACGCGCTGTTCGCCGAGGCTCGCAAGAACTTCCCGCCCGCGCCCGCCGAGGACGTGCCGCCACCGGTCAACCCGGAACTGCGGTTCGGCATCGACGACGACCAGCCGCCCGCCCCCGCGCCCCCGCCCGCACCGCGTCCTCCGAGCCGCCCTCGTCGTCCCGAGGACGACGAGGACTTCGACGGCGGCTCGTTCCTGTCCTGACCGCGTAGGGGGTTCTCATGGCGGAGCAGTTCGAGGTCCTCGGGGAAACCCTGGACGGGCACCGCAAGCAGCTCGACGACCTGTCCGAGCGGTTGCGCGGCGCGCTCGACGCCGCCCGCACGGTCAGCATGCCGACCGACGCGTACGGCATCCTGTGCCAGCCGTTCCGGATGATGCTCGACCCCGTGGAGCAGTGGGGCCTGGACGCGTTGAACGGCGCCGTCGAGGCGATGGACGCCACCGCGACGGGCGTGAACACCACGGTCAAGCAGTACCGGCAGCAGGACGACGCCGTGGCCGACTCGTTCCGGACCGGTGACCGATGACGAACCCCCTGGTCGCGCAGGCACCGCAGGAGGGCTCCGGGTTCACCCGGGGCACGGGCGACAACGGCTGGGCCACCGGCATCTCCATCGCCGAGTCCGCGATGGACACGTTCAACGGCTTCAAGGACGGCAACTGGATCGAGGGCGGTCTCGGCGTCGTCGGCCTGGCCGCGGACGCCGCGTCGATGGCCGTCGACCCGTTCGGCACGCTCCTGTCGTCGGCCGCGTCGTTCCTGATGGAACACGTGCAGCCGTTGAAGGACATGCTCGACTGGCTCGCGGGCGACCCGCCGGTGATCGAGTCGTACTCCACGACGTGGAACAACGTCGCCACCGAGATGGGCAAGATCAGCGAGGACTACGCCGCCGCGCTGAAGTCCGGCACCGAGGGGTGGACCGGCGCCGCCGCGGACGCCTACCGCGCCGCCGCGGCCGAGCAGGGCGACGCGCTCTCGGGCGCGGCCAGCGCAGCCGGGTCCGTGGGCACGGTCGTGGGCGTCATGGGCATGGTCGTGGCGTTCGTGCGCGAGATGGTCCGCGACCTGATCGCCGACCTCGTGGCGAAGCTGATCACGTGGGTGCTGGAGGCGGCGTTCACGCTGGGGTTCGGGACGCCGGTGATCGTCGCGCAGGCGATCACCGCGATCTCGAAGTGGGCGGCGCGGATCGCGAAGCTCGTGCAGAAGCTGCTGGACACCATCAAGAGGGTCTCGCCGATGCTGAAGCGTCTGGTGGAGGTCTTCGAGAAGATCATGAAGGTGCTGGGGAAGCTCGCGGGCAAGGCGACCGGGCTGGACGTGCTCGGCAGGAGGGTCGACGATCCGGGGTTCGTGCGGCGGTTGGGGCGCGACGGCGTGGACCCGCCGCCCGGTGCCCGCGGCGGTGGGCCGGACGGGTCCAGCCCTTCCGGTTCGAGCCCTTCCGGGTCCAGCCCATCCGGTTCGAGCCCATCCGGTTCCGGTCCCGACGGCACGTCACCGTCGAGGACCACGCCGGAGTCCGGGACGCCCGGTTCACCCGGCAGCCCGTCACCCGACGGCACACCGTCCGGCGGGACTTCACCGGGCGGGACTTCACCGGGCGGCACCTCGCCGGGCGGCACCTCGCCGGGCGGGACGTCTCCCGGTGGCACGTCCTCGCCGGACGGGCGGGCGTCGACTCCCGGCTCACCGACGCCGTCGGGTCGCGGGCCGGACGGCGGTCCTGGTCCGTCGACGGCGCACAGTCCCAGCGGTCCGTCGTCCACGCCGTCGCCGCACGGTCCGGGCTCTGGCCCCACGACGCACAGCGGTCCGACGTCGCCGGGGCACGCTGCCGACTCCACGCCGTCCGGCCACGGCCCGAGCACGAGCCCGACGATCGCTCCACAGCGGACGGACCAGACGCACTCGGCCGGCACGACCACACCCGACGCACCGTCCAGGGCGGACCAGCCGAACACCGCTCCCCGCGACACCACCCCGTCGTCCACCGCCCCGCAGCAGGGACCGGTGGGCGGCGCACCCCACGGCGGCGGCCAGCCCGGCGGCGCACCGAACGCGGGCGGCCCACCGAGGACCGGTGGCGGCGGGTGGACCGGCACGTCAGGCCACCGGGGCGACACGGCGTCCGGCGTCCCGCAGTCCCGCACCCCCGACGGCACCCCGCACCCGCAGAACGCGGGCCCGCCCCAGCCCCGAACCCCCTTCACCGCTCCGCAGCACGCCGGTCCGCCCCACGCCGGTCCGCCCCACGCCGGTCCACCACAGGGCCGTCCCCAGGCCGGGCCCCCGCACGCCGCGCCACCACCCGTCCGCCCGCACACCGGGCCCCCGCACCCCGCACCACCCGTCCGCCCGCAAGCCGGACCACCGCACACCGCACCCGGCCGCCCACCCCAGGCGGGACCTCCTCGACCGACCCACGCGGGCCCACCGCACCAGAGCCCGCCCCCCACGCGACCGCCCCAAGGACCACCGCACCAGGGCCCTCCCCCAGCGCGACCACCCCACCAGGGACCACCGCACCAGAACACCCCGCACCAGCCGCAAGCCCGCGGCCCGGAGCACACCCCGGACAGCCCACCCCGCCTCCCCGACAACCAGCCGCACCACCCCGACGGCCCTCCGCACCAGCCAGAACCCCGGCCGAACATCGACGAGGCGCACGCGAGGCACGGCGAAACCACCCCCGCGGGCATCTCGCACCACCGCGGCGACCCCGACATGGGCGACCTGCCCAGCCGCGTCCCGAACGACCCGCGCTACTTCACCGCCGACGTCCACATCACCCCCGACGGCCGCGCCCGCATCGGCAACCACTCCTACAGCCCCGAGGAGTACGGGGACCTGTTGCGCCGCAACGGGTGGGACGGCAGGACACCGATCCGCCTGATCGGCTGCGACGCGGGCAGCAACGACTTCGCCCGACGTTTGGCGGCCCACACCGACGCCCCCGTGCTGGCCCCCACGAAACCCGCGTGGACCGACAGCCAGGGCCGCGTCTACACCTCCGACGCCGAGGTGGACGCCCACGGCAACCGCCACCCGAGGATCCCGCCGAACGGCGAGTGGGAAACCCACAGCCCGGACGGCACCAGGACCAGGGCGAGCGAGGACGGCTTCGTCCCCGGCACCAAGGACTCGGACAAGTCGGGGCTCGACCCGGAGGACGCGCGGGACCGCGCGCGGCCCGTCGACCCGATCCGCGACTCGCCCCACCGGGACCGCTCACCGCAGCAGCGGGCCGAGTGGGATCCGCCGACGCAGCCGAACGGCGACCCGCTGCCCGAGGTGCCGATGACGGTCGAACCGAACGCCCGCGTGCTCGACCTCAACGGCGGCGAGCCGTTGCAGCCCCACTCGCGCATGGTCGTGACGGACGCGGACGGCAACCCGCGCGGCGTGTTCTACACCGACGGCGACCGCAACGTCACGCACGTCGAGGTGAGGGCGTCGAACAGCGGCGCCGAGCCGTTCGACGCGCCGCCGAACCGCGACGTGGCGAACGCCGCGCCGGGCGTGACCTACCGCGTCGAGATGAACGAGGTCTTCGATCACGTGTTCGTGGGCGGCGGGCACCACGACACGTCGCTGCCGTCGGGCCCGCAGCCGGACCTGACGGCACCCGACCCGCGCGACCCGTCGGTGCCGCCGGGAGAGCACCCGCCGCAGCGCTTCGACCAGTTCGACGTGGGCGACACGTCACCGGCCGTCGACTGGAACCCGCCGGGCGACAACGGCGTGTACCGGTCGGCCGACCCGGTGCTGGACTACGACACCCGGCAGTCCGGCCCGTTCTCGCTGAGCGACACGCCGCCGAGGGAGCCGCACACGCGCTACGACGTGTACGACCCGGACGGCAACTGGCACGGCACGTTCTACACGGACGCGGACGGGAGGTTCTCGCACGTCCACACGTGGTCGGGCGACCGGACCAACGGCTTCAACCCGGAACTCGGCACCGGCCGGACCTGGGACGAAGGCCTGCCCGTTCCGCGCCCGAACACGACCTACGCGGTCGGCCCGCGCAACCTCGAGCACCACGGCCTCGACCCGCGCGAGCCGCGCCAGCTGTACCGGACCGACGAGCACGGCGACACGATCGCGGCCAGCGGACGGCCTCACTACCCGCCTGCGGGCACGACGGCGCCGGACCACTTCGGTCCTCGCCGCGGGTTCGACGAGACCGGCAGGTTGCAGACGGACGTCGGCAACATCGCGGGCGGTGGCAACGATCGCGGCGGCACGCGCCTGCCGGGCGAGTACGACCGCGCCAACTACTCCCACCTCACCCCCGAGGAGCAGAAGCAGCTCCGGTTCGCGGGTGGCCACATCATCTCGTTCGAGGCGGGCGGTCCCGGCGAGCGGATCAACCACGTCCCGCAGTGGGCGTACGAGAACAGCGGTTGGGACTCACCCGACCGGCCCACCTCGGACTCCTGGCGCAAGATGGAGGCCGACCAGGCCCGGATGAGCGAGGACCCGAACATCCAGGTGGACCGGATCGACATCTGGGCCGAGCGCCACACGCCGGACGTGCGCACACCGGACGTGCTGCACGCGGAGTTCACCGTCACCACCGTTTCGCCGCCGTTGACCCAGATGGTCCCGAGGAGCTTCCACAATGTCCCGCCACCAGCGCGAAACCCCGCCTTCGTCCCCCAGCCTCCAGCCGTCCCCTGAGCCGCACGGGGACCTGCTCCAAGCCGTTGGCCGGGGCCTGGTCGGGGTGGCGCCGGAGGACTGGTACCGGCTCGACCTGAAGTACCTGGCGACGGCGACCGTGGGGCAGCCGGTCCTGACTGTCCTCAAGCAGGACCGCACCCGGCTGACCGTGCGCGTGCCGCACGAGGTCGAGCACGCGCTGCGGGAGCTGCGCGGCCGGATGTACGAGCCGGGTCGCGGTACGTGGTTCGCCCTGCGCTTCACCGTCGACCCGCCGATGGAGTACCGGGTGCTGTTCGACCACGACCACGACCCGAACTGGTGGCCCGCGCTGCCCGCGTCGGAGTGGAGGTCGGACCTGGAGGTCTACCCGCGCGACCCGGAGCACGTGCCGGACTGGTTGCGGGAGAAGCTCATCGAGCCCACTGGGGGATACTGAGGATCATGACGGCCCCACTGGACCCGGACGCCCAGACCGAGATCCTGTCCGAGATCGTCGGACGGCTGGTGTTCGAACTCCCACCAGGGTGGAAGCGCGTGCACGTGGACTACGCCGCGGTCGGCGAGCACGTCGTGTGCGTCGGCCTGCTGTTCATGGTGAACGACGCCATGAGCGCCTGGACACCGCCCGCGGACGTCGTGGAGGGGTTCGCCCGGCTGCGCGCGGGCATGGCTCGCCCCGGCCGGGGGGCCTGGCTGCACGCCATGATGCGGCTGGAGTACCCGGACGTGTACTCGATCGAGTACGACCGCGACGCGCTGCCGCGGTTCAAGGTGCCGCCGCCGCCCGAGGAGATCGCCCGCGAGCTGGAGACGTTCCCCCGCGAGGAGGAGCACGTCCCGGCGTGGATGCGAACGGCGCTCGACGACCGGTAGTCCACTGTGGACGATAATCCGGACGGACCGGACCTCGTCCACGCCGGAAGCGGAGACGTCGGTCGTGACGCCCACCCCGGCAGCGGGAGGGCGGACCGTGCCGCTCGGTGGCGGCGATGAGCGGCGGATCGGCTCGAACGGGAACGAGTTCCGCGACCGGTTGCACCGCGTACCGGCCGCACGGCGAGAACTCGACCTCCACCGGATCCTCCGGCCGACACCGAGAACGTCGAAGCCCTGTTCGCGAACAGCGTTCGCGTGCACGACCGTCGACGGTGACGGCACCACGCGGCTCGACCCGGTGCGAGGAATTCCCCGTCCCCCCGCCGGGCAGTCGGCGCTGGACTCCTTGCTCGCGGACGGGTGGCACCCCACGTCCACCGCGCGGCACTTCACCGTCTGACCAACCGCGGGAAGAGCGGAACGCACTGGTCAGGAGTTCGCGACCAGCCAGCTCCCCCGCGGAGGACCGGACTCCCGGTTGACCGGCCAACGGCGCCGTGGGCCGGCCGTTAAGATCGGCCCACCGGTATTCGGGGGGATTCGAAGGGGTGCGCACGGATGAGCCAGCCGACTACACCGCTGAGCGATCAGGAGCAGCAGCTGCTCGTGCGGCAGATCGGACGAGCGATGCTGCCCACGCTGCCGCAGGGCTGGCAGAAGGTGCGGGCCGAGTACCGGGCGGCCGGGCGGCACATCGAGGTCGACATGGCGGTGGCCGGGCCGGACGGGCAGTTGCGGCCGGTGCGACCGCCGATGGACGTGGTGACGCTGCTGGGGCAGCTCCGGGCGGGGATGCACTCGGCCGAGCGGGGCACGTGGTTGACCGCGGTGTACGAGCTGGAGGCGCCCAGCGCCTTCACGGTCGACTTCAACTCCGAGGACGAGCCGGGGTGGCGGAACCCGCCGCCGCCGATCGGTCTCCAGGACGAGCTGCGGACGTTCCCGCGCGCCGACGTGCGGATCCCGAACTGGTGGCGGCAGCGGATCGGGATGCCGCCGCTGGAGGCGCCGGTCGACACGCCGCCCGGTGGTGTTCCCGCACCGCTGCGGACGGCACGGGTGTACGACGGGAAGGCCCCGAACGGGCGGCCGTTCGTGAACCGGCCACCGGTCGACCCCAGGGTGCGCGAGCAGCTGACGGCGTTCCTGGAGAGCGCGCCGGTCGTGCTGGCGGCGCGGAACCTGGACGTGGACGAGTTCTCGGCCGGCGAGCAGGACGTCCCGCTGAACTTCCGCACCGACGGCACGTGGATCTGGGCGGGCGCGGTTCCGCACTACCTGCGCAAGTACGGTCTGCCGCCGGAGCCGGAGTTCGTGGAGCACATCGTCCGGCTGGGCTTCCAGGCGCCCGCGGTGGACGAGGCGACGAAGGAAGTGGCGGTCGCGCTGATCACCGGCCAGTGAGCCGGAGCAACCCCCAGTCCACTGAGGACTGAGGATGTTCCCGGCGCGTGCCCGGCTTGCCGTTTCCCAGGGCAGTGCCACGATTGGATCGGTGATCCGATCGAGGGAGGCGCTCGATGAGGGAATTGCTCGCCCGCCGCTGGTGGTTGTTCGCCCTGCGCGGCGGTTTCGCCATCGTGTTCGGCGTACTGGCGTTGGCCTGGCCAGGCCTGACCCTGGTGGCGCTGGTCTTCCTGTGGGGCGCGTACACGCTGGTCGACGGCGCCACGGAGCTGTACCTCGCCGTCACGCACGAGGACTTCGCGCACGGCGTGCTCGGCGCGCTCGGCGTGGTCGCGGGCCTGGTCGCGCTGTTCTGGCCGGGCATCACCGCGCTGGTGCTGCTCGTGGTGATCGCGGTGTGGGCGATCGTCGGCGGCGTCCTGGAGATCGTCACGGCGGTCCGGCTGCGCAAGGTGATCGAGCACGAGCGGTTCCTGGCGCTGAGCGGCCTGCTGTCCGTGGTGCTCGGCATCATCCTGCTGTCGACGCCGACCACGGGGGCCCTCGCGCTCGTCGTGACGATCGGCGTGTTCGCGATCCTGTGGGGAGTCGTGCTGGTGCTGCTCAGCCTCCGGCTGAGGAAGTTCGCGTCAGCAGCGGCCTGAGCCGCAGGTCCAGCGGGTCGGGCCGGGTGAGCGACACGGTGGCGAGCGCCGAGACGGCCACGACGAGCGCCAGGTAGAACCACGAGTACAGGCCCGTGTCGCCGTCGGGGAACGTCACCAGCAGCAGCACGCAGGAGAAGAACACCACCGCCCGCAGGCCGGTCAGGGTCCAGGTGAGTCCGGCGGCCAGTACGAGGGGCCAGCTGAAGTACCAGGGCAGGGTGGCGGGGGAGAGCAGGGCGACGGCGAGCATGGTCAGGGCGGCGTGGTGGATGGCGT